>NZ_JBFULT010000055.1:0-22321 GCF_054049755.1 Bradyrhizobium sp. P5_C11_2 | reverse complement strand
TGCGAGGTGATGTTCACCGCGTCAGGCGCATCGTCCATCAGGCGGACAAGCGCGACATCGGCGTTGTCGCCGATCGAGATCAGCACGGCGTCATGGACTTGATAGGCCGTGGCGCCGGCCGCGACAAAGCTCTCGATGATGGTGGCACGGACACCCTTCCCGACCGCGACCTGCGAGCGGGTGAACGCCGATGCGGAAGCAGCGGTCGCAACATGGATGATCTGCACGGGCACGGACAGTTGCGCGCCGTCGGCGATCGACAGCACGACGCCATCCGTCGCCATCGCCGCATTCAGCGCGATCACGGCATCGGTGGCCGCCGTCGTCAGGAGACCGGCATCGGTCGCCAGCGTCTCCCGCAACGTCTTGAAGCCCACCTCGGAGCCGAGAGCCTTGACGTCGGAGAGATCGGCCGAAAACACGCCATCGACCAGCACCAGCTTGCGGGCGCCCGCGATCGCGTGCGCCTTCACCGCCTCGGCAGCGCGCTTCAGCGCGGCCGCATCGGGCGCGGCGGCCAGCGGCAGCACCTCGCCGACCAGGGCGCGCAGATCGGTGTATTTCCATTCCTCGATCCGGCGGTGCGGCAGGCCGAGACGCTCATAGGTCTCGAAGGCCTCGCGGCGCACCGCGACCACCGCCGGCGAACCAGGCAGCCGGCCTTCTGCGCTGGTGAAGAGATCGCTCACCGCGCGGCCGCTCCCGGTCTTTGCCACAGCAACGTTCATCGCAAACAATCCTTACGCGTCCTCGAACTGGACATAGCCGGACGCTTCCAGCTCCAGCGCCAGTTCCTTGCCGCCGCTCTTCACGACGCGGCCCTTCGACATCACGTGCACGAAATCAGGCACGATGTAGTTGAGCAGCCGCTGATAATGGGTGATCACGACCATCGCGCGCTTGGGCGAGTGCAGCGCGTTGACGCCGTCGGCCGCAATCCGCAGCGCGTCGATGTCGAGACCCGAATCCATCTCGTCGAGGATGCACAGGCTCGGCTCGAACAGGGCCATCTGCAGCACTTCGTTGCGCTTCTTCTCGCCGCCGGAGAAGCCGACATTGACGCCGCGCTTGAGCATGTCCTGCGGGATGTTGAGCGACTTGGAGACCTCGCGGACCTTCTTGAGGAAGTCCGGCACCATCAGTTCGCTCTCGCCGCGCGCCTTGCGCTGGGCATTTAGTGCGGTGCGGAGGAAATTCATGGTGGTGACGCCGGGAATCTCGACCGGATACTGGAACGCCAGAAACACGCCCTTCGCGGCGCGCTCCTCAGGAGCCATCTCCAGCAGGTCCTCGCCCCTGAACAGGATCTGGCCGTCAGTGACTTCATAACCGGGCTTGCCGGCGATGACGTGCGACAGCGTCGACTTGCCGGAGCCGTTCGGCCCCATGATCGCGTGGATCTCGCCCTCGTTCACGGACAGCGTGAGCCCGTGGAGAATCTCACGCTCCTCGACACGAACCTTCAGGTCTTTCACTTCAAGCAAAGCCATAATCTTGTTCCATCTATCCACTCGTCCCGAGGAGCGCCAAAGGCGCGTCTCGAAGGATGAGGCCAACAATCATTCCGATGTCATCCTTCGAGACGGCCGCCGCCGCGGCCTCCCCGGGATGAAGCCGGAGCTAACCGACCGATCCTTCCAGCGAGATCGAGATCAGCTTCTGCGCTTCCACCGCGAACTCCATCGGGAGCTGCTGGAGCACGTCCTTGACGAAGCCGTTGACGACGAGACCGACGGCCTCCTCCTGGCTGAGGCCGCGCTGGACGCAGTAGAACAGCACATCCTCGGAGATMTTCGAGGTGGTTGCCTCGTGCTCGAACGTCGCCGACGAGTTCTTGGCCTCGATGTAGGGCACGGTGTGCGCGCCGCATTTGTCGCCGATCAACAGGGAATCGCAGGCGGTGAAGTTGCGCGCGCCTGTCGCCTTGCGATGCGCCGTCACGAGCCCACGATAGGTGTTCTGCGACTTGCCGGCGGCAATACCCTTGGAGATGATGCGGCTCGACGTGTTCTTGCCGAGATGGATCATCTTGGTGCCGCTATCGACCTGCTGGTAGCCGTTCGAGATCGCGATCGAATAGAATTCGCCGCTCGAGTTATCGCCGCGCAGGATGCAGCTCGGATACTTCCAGGTGATGGCGGAGCCGGTCTCGACCTGGGTCCAGGAGATCTTGGAGCGGTCGCCGCGGCAGTCGCCACGCTTGGTGACGAAATTGTAGATGCCGCCCTTGCCTTCCGAGTTGCCCGGGTACCAGTTCTGCACCGTCGAATATTTGATCTCGGCGTCATCATGCGCCACGAGCTCGACCACGGCGGCATGCAACTGATTCTCGTCGCGCTGCGGCGCGGTGCAGCCTTCGAGATAGCTGACGTAGGAGCCCTTGTCCGCGATGATCAGCGTGCGCTCGAACTGGCCGGTGTTGCGCTCGTTGATGCGGAAATAGGTSGACAGCTCCATMGGGCAGCGMACGCCMKKCGGCACGWASACGAACGAGCCGTCGGAGAACACCGCCGAGTTCAGCGTCGCGTAGAAATTGTCCGAGGTCGGCACCACGGAGCCGAGATATTTCTGCACCAGCTCGGGATGCTCGCGGATCGCCTCCGAGATCGGCATGAAGATCACGCCGGCCTTCTTCAGCTCCGCCTTGAAGGTGGTCGCAACCGAAACCGAGTCGAACACCGCGTCGACCGCGATCTTGCGCCGGGCCGGGTCTTCCTCGCCCACCTTGGGCTCGACGCCTTCGAGCATCGCGACTTCCCGCAGGGGAATGCCGAGCTTCTCGTAGGTCTTCAGAATCTCGGGATCGATCTCGTCGAGCGAGGAGACCGTCTTCTTCGGCTTCGGTGCCGAATAATAATAGAGGTCCTGGAAGTCGATCTTGGGATAGTCGACGCGGGCCCAGGTCGGCTCAATCATCGTCAGCCAGCGCCGATAGGCCTCGAGCCGCCACTGGAGCATCCAGGCGGGCTCGTTCTTCTTCTCGGAGATGAACTTGACGGTTTCTTCCGACAGCCCCTTGGGGGCCTTGTCGGACTCGATCAGGGTCTCAAACCCATAACGATACTGGTCGACGTCGATGCGCTTCACGCGCTCGACCGTCTCTTGTACGGCTGGCATTCCATCCTCCGCTCGCGGTTTCAAGGACCGCGGTGGATCATCAAACTCGGACGACTATTACGATGTTTCTTGGCGGGACGCACGTGCTTAGAACCGTTCAAGCCGTGTTTCATCGCTTAACCCTTAAGTAGGGTATTACCGAGCTTTCGCCAAGCCTCTAACGTCGTATTGATGTCATCCGGTCCCGTGGACCAGCCCAGACTGAGGCGCACCGCTCCCTGGGCGGTGGCCGGGTCGAACCCCATCGCCGACAGCACGTGAGACGGCTGCACCTTTCCCGAGGAACAGGCCGAGCCTGACGATACTGCGATACCTTCAAGGTCAAAACCGATCACAGCGGTCTCGGCCTTCAGACCAGGTGCTGTGAACAGAACGGTATTTGGCAACCGCTCCACATCATCCGAGAAAACGGTCGCGCCCGCCATGGCGCGGATGCCCTGTTCCAAGCGATCTCTGAGGCTTACCATGCGTTCCATATCCTCAGGCAGAGCCTGAAGCGCCGCCTTCACCGCCGCACCGAAGCCGGCGATGCCGGCGACATTCTCGGTTCCCGCTCGCCGGTTGAGCTCCTGCCCGCCCCCTCTCAGCACCGGTTCCAGCCCCGTAATCCCCTCCGCCACCACCAGCGCGCCAATACCCTTGGGGCCACCGATCTTGTGCGCAGAAAAGGTCGCAAGGTCTGCGCCTATGGCATTGATATTGAATGGAATTTTTCCAATCACCTGGATCGCGTCGACGTGCAGGAGACCCCCGGCTTCGTGAACGATGCCGGCAGCCTCCGCGACCGGCTGGATCGCGCCGGTCTCGTTGTTGGCCGCCATGATCGAGACCAGAGCCGGTGGACCGTCGCTCAGCAGCGTCCTCAGATGGTTGAGATCGACCACRCCGGAGCGCGTAACCTTGACCTGGGCGATGCCATCGGCCGGGAACCGGCCGCCTGACAGCACCGAGGCGTGCTCGATCGCCGAGACCAGGAGCCGCTGCACCGGCCGCCCCGACTGGCCGCGGAGGCCGGGCGACAGCGCCAGCGCATTGGCCTCGGTTCCGGCGGAGGTGAAGACGACGTTCCGCGGCAGCGCCCCCACCGCTGCCGCAAGCGCGACACGGGCGTCCTCGACCAGCCGTCGCGCCTCGCGCCCCTCGGCATGGACCGAGGATGGATTGCCGATCAGGTCGTAGGCAGCCAGCATCGCAGCCCGCGCACCGGCGCGGAGCGGGGTCGTCGCATTCCAGTCGAGATAGACGCGGCCAGGCATGTCGCCCTCTTAGCACCTTTTGCCAGCGCGCCAATCGAGGCCTGGCGCACATCAGGCCGGCTGCTGCTGCGCAATCCGGACCGGGGATCGGGCCTCCTTCCGGAGTCCGAACAGCGGCCGCAGCCAGGCGATCCGCCGCACGACCTCGTAGGTGACCAGACAGGTGAGCGCGGTACCGGCAACCACGATGGCGGCTTCGTTTCCGGCTGACAGTCCGCTGCCCCGCAGCGCGTGCGCGATCATGATGATCGCGGTCTGATGCACGATGTAATAGGGAAAGATCGCGTCGGTCAGGTAGCGGCGCACGGGGCCATCGGCCGTCAAATAGCGCCGCGCATAGCCGAGCACCGCGGCCATGGCGAGCCATTGGTAGCAGCCATAGGCCGAGCTGGCGAACCACCTCAGCATCGGCGACGGTGCAAACAAGCCGGCACGAACGAGGATGAAGGCAGTGAAGCAAGCGGCTGCGATCGCCAGCATCACCCGTCGCTGCCGCTCGATGTCGCGCCAGATGCGCTCCTGGTTTGCGAGCAGGAAGCCGATCAGGAACGCGGTGGCATGGTCCGCGTGATTGTACCAGTCGCCGAACAGCGCATGCGTCGACGGAAAGGTCGGGAACAACAGCAGCCGCCAAACCGCAAACAGCAGGCACGGCAGTATCAGGAGCCACGGTCCGGCCAGCAAGGCGGCCAGCCGCTGGCCAAGCCAGGCTGCGGCCGCCGGCCAAAAGACCAGCACGCCAACCAACGCCATCGTGTAGACCCAGAGATAGACCACGAACCAGAGATGGTTCCAGGTCGGCAGCACGATGCAGGGGTTCGGACAGAACTGCGAACCGAACGCCAGGTAGTGTTGGACGTAGAAGTCGGCGAAACCCTGGGGGTAGCCGAGGGCTTCGACGATCTGGAGGTAGGACTGCGGCGGCACGATCACGAGCATGCCGAAGATCAGCGGGATCAGCAGCCGCACCGACCGCGCGCGGGCGAATTCGGCCAGGCGGTACTTTCCCAGCATGAAGCGGGTGGCGACCCCGGACACCAGGAACAGCAGCGACAGTCGCCAGGGATTGAGGAACAGCATCACCGGCTCAAGCCATATCAGCCGGTGCTGGCTCTTGATGTGAAATCCCCAGGACACGTAGAGCATGCCGACGTGGTAGAAGATCAGCAGCCCGAAGGCTAAAATCCGCACCCAATCCAGATCGATGCGCCGTTCCGAGGTCGAAACTTGCTGCGGTGTTGACATGGTATTCTGCTCCTTGACGGGACGACAAAGGCGGTCTTCGGGCCATGGCTGACACGCAAAATGCCCCCGAAACGGAGCGGGTCGAGACGGTTTGGGATCAGGACCGAACGGGAGGGGATGAGGCGTCGTCGGCCGGGACGAGCGGTTGGCGCCGCGGGATCAGTCGCGGCGACTCGACGATGTTCGGTGCGATCGCGGTCGTTGCGCTCGCCATCGGAATCGTCAATGCGCTATCCGGTGCACAGGACGCCGCCTGGCGCGGCGACAGCTACGATGTCGGCCGGCGGCTGTTCTGGGAGTTGTCGAGCATCATCGTCATCCTGCTGCTGGTGCCGATCCTGGTGCTGGCCGTCCGGCGCATGCGCCGGACACCGGGCCTGGCGGCGCAGATTGGAATCGGTGCGGTTGCCCTGCTCGGCTTCTCGACACTCCACATCATCGGCATGGTATGGCTCCGGAAACTCGTGCTCTGGCTCGCTGGAGGCGCCTACGACTTCCATTTCTCGCTCGCGGTGGTCCTGTACGAGTTCCGCAAGGATACCGCGACGGCTTTGCTGCTGGGCGGAACGCTCTGGCTGATCGAAAGCCGTCGTGAGCTGCGGAAGGCCGCACGCGCGGCTATGTCCATACCGGTCGCTCCGCTGCAGCAACCGTCCCTCGATTTGATCTGGCTCCGGGACGGCACGAGCCGCATTCGTGTCGCACCGCGCGACATCCTGTGGGTCGCCTCTGCCGGCAACTACATCGAATACAGCCTCGCTAACGGCACTCGGCACCTGATCCGGGGCACGCTTGCCGCAACCGAAAGCGAGCTGGCCCGCTTCGCCATCGCGCGCGTTCACCGGACCAGGCTTGCCAATCTCGGCCGGGTGATTGGCGTGGACTTCAAGCCGTCAGGCGATTTCGAGCTTACATTTGACAACGGGCAGACCCTGGGGGGCAGCCGCCGCTACCGGCCGTCGGTCGCCACGCTGGGAGGCCGTTCCGAGCCCGCGTGAATCGCCACCGGGATCGTCCAACGACCGATAAACAATCGTGATTCCAATTGGTTGCCGAAGGCGCATGGGCGCAACGCCAATCGTCGTCCTCACTCTGTTCGACCCCGGCAGCGGCGAGCGCGGTCGCCCAGGACGCGGCTATGACCAGCTAAACTCTTGAGCCCATTGAGAGATGTCGAAGATGCTTGCTTTTTGACCCACGCCTCATGCTAGAACGCGCGCGTCAGTTCACCGCGCGCCGCTCGCGCATCATCCGAGGGCGCCGCTCCACCCTTCCATTCGCGGTTTGCTCGGCAGAGCAGCCGACGCAGTCCGCACAATCGGTGGATTGCTGAGGAGCGCCTTCAAGGGATCAATCAAGAGATCATCCATGCCTGAAGTCATTTTCACCGGCCCTGCTGGCCGTCTCGAAGGCCGCTACCATCCGGCCAAGCAGAAGAACGCGCCGATCGCGATGATCCTGCATCCGCATCCGCAGTTCCACGGCACGATGAATCATCAGATCGTGTACCAGTGCTACTACGCCTTCGCGCATCGCGGCTTCTCCGTGCTGCGCTTCAACTTCCGTGGCGTCGGCCGCAGCCAGGGCTCGTTCGATCACGGCACCGGTGAATTGTCGGATGCCGCCGCAGCCCTCGACTGGGCGCAGACCATCAATCCCGAAGCGCGCGCCTGCTGGGTCGCCGGCTTCTCCTTCGGCGCCTGGATCGGCATGCAGCTTTTGATGCGCCGTCCCGAGGTCGAGGGATTCATCTCGATCGCGCCTCCGGCCAACCTCTATGATTTCTCGTTCCTCGCGCCCTGCCCGTCCTCGGGTCTGATCGTGCACGGCGAGAAGGACGCGGTGGTGCCGCCCAAGGACGTCAACACGCTGGTCGAGAAGCTGAAGACGCAGAAGGGCATCGTGATCGACCAGCAGGTCATCCCCGGCGCCAACCACTTTTTCGACGCCAAGCTCGAGCCGCTGATGGAAACCATCACGGCCTATCTCGACATGCGTCTCGCCAACGTGCGCTGAGGCCCCAATGGGCTCGTTCGTCGCCTTGCTGCGTGCCGTGAATGTCGGCGGCACCGGCAAGCTGGCGATGAGCGAGCTCAAGGCGATGTGCGAGGAGCTCGGCTTTGCCGCTGTCCGCACCTATATCGCCAGCGGCAACGTCGTCTTCACCAGCCGCAAATCGGAAGCTGCGATCAAGTCCGCACTCGAAAAGCGCCTCCAAGCCTACGCCGGTGCGCCGCTTGGCGTGCTCGTGCGCAGCGCAGCCGAAATGGCGCAAGTCGCGGCCGACAATCCCTTTCCGAAGGCGGCGCCCAACCGCACGGTTGCGATCTTCCTCGACAAGGCCCCGCCCGCTGACGCGCTGTCCGGGATTCGCGGCCAGAAGGACGAGGAGCTGCGCCTCGGCCGCCGTGAGATCTACGTGCATTATGGCGACGGCATAGGGACATCGAAGCTCGTCATTCCCGCCGCGAAAACCGGCACCGCGCGCAACATGAACACGATCGCGACGCTGGCGCGGATGGCCGCGGAGCTCTAGGCCAGCTTCAGCGCGGCGATCCCTGTCAGCACCAGCACGATCCCGGCGATCTTCATTGCACTCAGCGTCTCCCCGAACAGCACGACGCCCACGACGAAAGTGCCGGCCGCACCGATGCCGGTCCACACCGAATAGGCGACGCCGACCTCGAGCACCTTCAGCGCCCGCCCGAGCAGGAAGACGAAGGCGGCGAGCAGCACCAGCGAGGCGATGCTCCAGCCGGGCCGCGTATAGCCTTCCGCATATTTCATCGAGATCGCCCAGCCGACGTCGAGGAGGCCTGCGATCACGAGCATCAGCCAGGCCAGGGATGGCGACATCGGCGCGGCTCAGGCGGCGAGCTTGAGCAGATGCGCGTCATGGCGCACCAGGAACGCGCGCAGCAATTGCGGATAGTCGGCGCCGACCGCGGTGCGCACACTCGGACGCCTCGCAAGCTCCGCGCGCCAGGCGCGGACCTTCGGCACATCCTTGAAGATGCCGTGCTCGGTCAGTTCGTCGAACAGATCGAAATAGCGGAAGACGGGTGCGAACACGGCATCGACCAGGCTGAATGCTTCGCCCGCGAAGAACGGGCCTGTGCCGAGCGCGGCTTCGACACGCGCGAATTTCGCCGCAAGCGCCTGACGCTTGCTTTCGAACGTCGCCGGATCCGTCGTCGTCTCCAGCCCCCAGAGATCGCCGAGGACCGCCGAGCCGAACTCCATCCAGGCGCGATGCTCGGCGCGCTTCAACGCATCCGCCGGATGCAGCTTGAGGCCTGCTTGCGTCTCCTCGATGTACTCGCAGATCACGTTGCTCTCGAACAGCGCGACCTCGCCCTTCTCCGTCGTCACGACCAGCACCGGCACCTTGCCGAGCGGCGAAAGTTTCAGGAACCAGTCGGGCTTGTTGGCGAGATCGATGTCGACCCGCTCGAACGGCACCCCCTTCTCCTTGAGCGCGATTACCGCGCGCTGCACGTAGGGACAGAGCTTATGGCTGATCAGTTTCAGTGAAGCGGTCATGGCGATGATCCCGGCGGTTGGATGCAGTTGCATCGAATATAGATGCACTTGCATCGAACCGTCAAGATCAATGCACCTGCATCAACCGACCTTGATCTCAAGGCCTGGACCTCAGGGCCGCGCCATCACCCCGCCGGTCATCGGCATCGGCACGCCCGTGGTGGCCGGATAGGACAGCGGCAGCCCTTTCAGGCCGCGCGCGGCGAGGAAGCCGAAGGCCTGCGCCTCGATGGCGTCGGAGGCCCAGCCCAGCGTCTCGGCGGCCTCGACGGTGGCCGACCCCACCCGCTCCCGCAGCATGCGCAGCATGGTGAGGTTGCGTGCGCCGCCGCCGCAGACGATCCAGCTCCGCGGCCGCCGTGGCAATAGCGGGATGATCCGGGCGATCGCCGCGGCGGTGAAGGCGGTGAGCGTCGCGGCGCCGTCGGCCGGCGGCACATCGCCAAGCCTGAGCGCGGCAAAATCGTTGCGGTCGAGCGATTTCGGCGGCGGCAGTGCGAAGAACGGCAGCTCCAGCGCCCGCGCGATCCACGCCTCGTCCGCCTTGCCGAGCGCGGCGAACTTGCCTTCCGCGTCGAACGCCTGGTTCATGGTCCGGTACATGAAATCGTCGAGCAGCGCGTTGCCCGGCCCGGTGTCGCAGGCGATCAGCGTGTCGTTACCGTCGATATAGGTGATGTTGGAGACGCCGCCGATATTRACCACCACGATCGGCCCTTCGCGCTCCAGCGACTGGGCCAGCGCCCGGTGATAGACCGGCACGAAGGGCGCGCCTTGGCCACCGGCCTCGACGTCGGCGGCGCGGAAATCATGCATCACGGGGATATGGATCGCTCTCGCCAGAGCCGGCGCATCGCCGATCTGGACCGTGAGCCGCCGCTCAGGGCGGTGCAGCACGGTCTGGCCATGGAAGCCGACGATGTCGATGTCTTCCGGCTTCATCCGGTTCTGGGCGACGAAGGCGGCCACCGCCTCGGCATGCGCCAGCGTCACCGCGCGCTCGGCCTCGGCCAAAATCCCGGGCCGGGCATCGCGCTGCGGCAGGTGCACGGCCTCGCTGAGCGCCTGGCGCAGCAGATTGCGCTCGGCCGGGCTATAGGGCCGGTAGCCGGACGGTCCGAACGCCTTCACCTGCTTTCCGTCGGTTTCGATCAGCGCAATGTCCACCCCGTCCAGCGAGGTGCCGCTCATCAAACCGAGTGCCGTCAACATCATGGATCAGCGTCCTCTTAGACCCCACTCTGGCATGCCGATCTTGTGCCAGAGGGACACATCTTATAATGCCTCAGCGCCAAGTGGCGGGCGGCAATCGAGTTCCCACGGAAGACCCTTAAATTGCTCCCAAAACAGTAAACCAAGAATTGTCAGGCACGCCGACAGATGACTGCATTTAAATCGGATTTCCTCAATACCCTGCAGGAACGTGGATTCATCCACCAGTGCTCCGATTTCGAGGGGCTCGACGCACTCGCCGCCAAGGGCGAGGCGACCGCCTATGTCGGCTATGATTGTACCGCCCGCTCGCTGCATATCGGCAACTATCTGACCATGATGATGCTGCACTGGCTCCAGCAGTCCGGCAACAAGCCGATCACGCTGATGGGCGGCGGCACCACCATGGTCGGCGACCCCTCCGGCAAGGACGAGACCCGCGCGATCCGTACCGTCGCCGAGATCGAGGCGAACAAGGCCTCGATCCGCGGCGTGTTCGCCAAGGTGCTGCGCTATGGCGATGGCAAGAGCGACGCCATCATGCTCGACAATGCCGAATGGCTGACCAAGCTCAACTGGATCGAGATGCTGCGCGACGTCGGCCGGCATTTCTCGGTCAACCGCATGCTGACCATGGACTCCGTGCGTCTGCGCCTCGAGCGCGAGCACGAGATGAGCTTCATCGAGTTCAACTACATGGTCTGCCAGGCCTACGACTTCGTCGAGCTCGCCAGGCGCACCGGCTGCAGCTTGCAGATGGGCGGCTCCGACCAGTGGGGCAACATCATCATGGGCGTCGATCTCGGCCGCCGCATGGGCACACATCAACTGTTTGCGCTGACGACACCGCTGCTGACCACGGCGTCGGGCGCCAAGATGGGCAAGACCGCGCAAGGCGCGGTGTGGCTCAATGCCGACCAGTTCTCGCCGTATGATTTCTGGCAGTACTGGCGCAACACCGAGGACGCCGACGTCGGCAAATTCCTGAAGCTGTTCACGACGCTGCCGATGAGCGAGATCAGGAAGCTCGAGGCGCTCGCGGGCTCGGAGATCAACGAGGCCAAGAAGGTGCTCGCCACCGAGGCGACCGCGCTGCTGCACGGCCGCGACGCCGCCAACGAGGCCGCCGAGACCGCGCGCCGGACCTTCGAGGAAGGTGCGCTGGCGGAGAGCCTGCCCACGGTGGAAATTCCGCGCGGCGAGCTGGATGCAGGCCTCGGCGTGCTCAACGCCTTCGTCAGAGCGGGCCTCGTCGCCTCCAACGGCGAGGCGCGGCGCCAGATCAAGGGCGGCGGCCTGCGCGTCAATGACGAGTCCGTCACCGACGAGAAGATGGCGCTCTCGGCGGCCAACCTGACGCCGGAAGGCGTGATCAAGCTGTCGTTCGGCAAGAAGAAGCACATCCTCATCAAGCCTGCATAGGCGTATGAGCTTTTCGCTGCTTGTCAGGGCGCGCCGATGCGCGCTCCCTGATCGGCAATGGATCAGAACACGCCCAAGGAAACGCGCAAGGAAGCGATCAAGGATGGCGCCGCGGCGACACCGCAAGGCGCCGTGCGCATCGCTCTCACGGTGCTCGCTCTCTGCTTCACGCTGGCCGTGCTGGGCCGTGGGCTCGGCGACAGTTTTACGGTTTTCCTGAAGCCGATCTCGGAAAGTTTTGGCTGGGACCGCGCCCAGATCGTCTCGGTCTATTCCCTCACCTGGCTCGCGAGCGGTCTCACCGCCCCCTTCGTCGGACGGCTGTTCGATCATTCCGGACCGCGCATCGTCTATGCGCTCGGGCTGCTGCTGCTCGGCGCGGCATTCCTGATTGCGGCGCACGCACAGCATCTGTGGCAGTTCCAGCTCTCGATCGGCCTATGCGTCGGCATCGGCGTCGCCTTCATCGGCATCGTGCCGAACTCGATCCTGCTCGGTCGCTGGTTCGGGCCGCGCCTGCCGACCGCGATGTCGGTGGTGTATTCGGCGATGGGTGGCGGCGTGCTTGCGCTGCTGCCGGCCTCGCAGCTCCTGATCGATGGCATCGGCTGGCGCGACACCTACCAGCTGTTCGGATTCGCGGCACTGGCCCTGTTGCTTCCGCTGATGCTCCTGCCGTGGCGGCTGTTCGCCTCGGGCTCGCCGCATGTCGTGAAGAAGACCGATCCTCGCTTTGTCGACAACGGCTGGACGCTTCTGGGCGCGTTGCGCCACCACGCCTTTTGGGCGCTGTTCTCGACCTTCTTCTTCACCGCGGTCGGCATGTATGCGATCGCAGCCCAGATCGTGGCCTATCTGATCGACGCCGGCTTTCCGCCGCTCCAGGCCGCCACCGCCTGGGGCTTCTCGGGCGTCGTGCTGGTGTTCGGCATGTTGGGGGTCTCCGCGCTCGACGGGCTGATCGGGCGCCGGCCCTCCGTGCTGCTGAGCTACGCGATCTCGATCCTCGGTATCGTCCTGCTCTGGCTGCTGCAATATTGGCCGAACATCCTTCTGCTCACCGGCTTCGTCGTCTGCTTCGGCAGCATGATGGGCTCGCGCGGCCCGCTGATCAGCGCGACCGCGATGCGGATCTTTCAGGGCAAGCGCGTGGGCACCATCTACGGCACCATCTCGATCGGCAGCGGCCTCGGCTCGGCGTTCGGCTCCTGGAGCGGTGGCCTGATCCACGACGCGACCCACGGCTACAACGCGCTGCTCGCCTTCGCACTTGYGAGCGTGGTGCTCGGGATGATCCCGTTCCTGGTGGTTCCCGCCCTGCGGCGCTAGGTGTCTCAGAGGTAACCTGCATCCTCGCGCGTCACCGGGAAATTACGGACTGACGCGACGCCGGACACACGCAAAAAATGTGATGCCGTGGGGCTAAAATCCCAGCCTGCGGTGTTATGCCCAACATGACGAAAATGTCAGCTCGAATTGGGCGTGGGCGTCTTGCAGGGCGGAACCGAATGCGGTCCAAGTCGCAGCATTGGATGGAGGGCACAAACCAATGAACTTTCCCTATCTCGCTCGCTTTCAGCCGGCTCTGTTGAGCCTGTTTCGCTTCATCACCGGCCTCTTGCTGTTCCAGTATGGCGTCGCCAAGCTGTTCAAGTTTCCGGTGCTTCCCTACTTCGCCGACATCCCGCCGCTGATCTACGCGGCCGGTACGCTCGAGCTGGTGCTCGGGGCGACCCTGATGCTCGGCCTGTTCACGCGGCTCTCGGCATTCATCCTGTCGGGCGAAATGGCCTTCGCCTACTTCATGGGCCACATGCTCAAGACGGGCTCGCCAGTGTTCCTGCCGCTGCTCAATGGCGGCACCGCCGCGATCCTGTTCTGCTTCGCCTGCCTCTATCTCGCGGCAGCCGGCGGCGGCGCGGTCAGCGTCGATGTGCTGATGGGCAAGGACAGCGAAGCAGCGGACGGCGCCTACGCGCGGCGCTGACGCGCCCGCAATTCACCCGCAAGCAACAAGACGGCGCCGGCAGGTTTGCCGGTGCCGTCTCAGCGTGCCCCCAGCAGGTTCCAGATCACGGCCAGCGCTGCTACGAGCAGCACGGACATGATGATGCGATGAACGAATCGGTTCATTGCCGCTCCGGCCAGGCTGGATAGCCACGACACTCCAAAATCATTTTGCTCCACCACATGAACCGGCCCCAACCGGGGCACCGCCTTTTGCCTGCACGCTTGCGCACGCGGCTGCGCATGTTGCGCGCGCGGCAGCACGCCGCATGCGTCCATTCATGATTGGTAAGAACTTCATGCTACCGACGCGAGCAATAACAACCGTTCCGTAGAGGCCGCGATGAAGCTGCTGAGTCATCTGAAGATCCGCACCAAGCTCACCAGCATGGTCTGTCTCGCGGCACTCACGATTACCGCCATCATCGGAGTATCGTCCGTCCTCAGCAAGAGCCGCATGATGGAGGACCGCGTCCAGCAGATGCGGACCGCGGTGGAACTGCTCTACAACCTCGCGCAAGCGCTCCAGGACGAGGTCGCTGCCGGCAAGCTGACGCAGGCCGAAGCCAAGGCCCAGTTCCACCAGCGCGGCCGCCGCATGAGCTTCAACGGCGGCCAGGGCTACCCGGTCGTCTACAATGCCGACATCTCGCTGTTTGTGAACGGTGCCAATCAGCAGCTCGAAGGCAAGATCACCGGCGCCATCGACTCCAATGGCGTCCTGATCGCCGACGCGATCATGAACACCGCCACTCAGAATCCCCAGGGCGGCGTGGCCTCCTACCTCTATCCCCGCCCCGGCCAGACCGAGCCCGTCCGCAAGACCGTTTTCACCCGCAAATTCGCGCCCTGGAACGTGACGCTCAGCTACGGCCTCTATGTTGACGACATCGACGCCGACGTGCGCGCGCTGACGCTGGAGCTGGGCGCGATCGGCATCGGCCTGATGCTGCTGATGGCCACGCTGTCCTGGCTGATCGCCCGCGACGTGCTCGGCGCGCTCGACCGCCAGAAGAACCGCATGCAGGAGATCTCCGAAGGCGCCATCGACCAGCCGGTCGAGGAGACCGGCCGCGGCGACGAGATCGGCCGCATGGCCGAGACGCTCGAAGTGCTGCGGCAGACCGCCTTGACGGCGCGCACGCTGGAGGCCGAGCAGGCCGCCATCAAGACCCGCAGCGAGCAGGAGAAGCGCGACGCCCTGATCGCGCTCGCCGACCGCTTCGACGCCTCGGTCGGCCAGCTCGTCGGCCTGATGGCCTCAGGCTCGGGCGAACTGGAGACCACCGCAAAGTCGATGTCGTCGACCGCCGAAGGCACCAACCAGCGCGCCGCCGTGGTCGGCTCGGCCGCCACCGAGGCCAGCCAGCGCGTCCAGACGGTCGCGGCCGCCGCCGAGGAGCTCTCCTCCTCCATCACCGAGATCAGCCGCCAGGTGGCGCAGTCCGCCGAGGTCACGGGACGCGCGGTCGACAGCGCGCGCCGCACCGACACCATCGTGCGCGCGCTGTCCGACGGCGCCCAGCAGATCGAGCATGTCGCCGAACTGATCTCGAGCATCGCCGCGCAAACCAATTTGCTCGCGCTCAACGCCACCATCGAGGCCGCGCGCGCCGGCGAAGCCGGCCGCGGCTTTGCCGTGGTCGCCTCCGAGGTGAAGTCGCTCGCGAGCCAGACCGCGGAGGCGACCCGCGAGATCGGCGACAAGATCGCGCAGATCCAGGGCGCCACCAAGGAAGCCGTGGACGCCATCGGCGGCATCACCGCCACCATCGAGGAAGTCAGCCGGATCGCGACCTCGATCGGCGCCGCGATCGAGGAGCAAGGTGCCGCCACCGCCGAGATCGCCCGCAGCGTCTCGCAGACGGCGGAGGCGACCAAGGAAGTCACCACCAATATCGGCGTCGTCAGCACCGCGGCCAACGAGACCGGCAACGCCGCCGGCATGGTGCTTGCCGCCGCCTCGAACCTCTCCAAGCAGGCCGAGCAGCTCTCCGGCGAAGTCGGCACCTTCCTCGCCGGCGTCCGCGCGGCGTAAGCTGACGCAGCGCGGGTCCTACCGAGAATGTCGCGCTGGGTTAAGCCCGCAGGGTCGCGCAGCGGGGCCTGAACCTCTCCCGCTTGCGGGAGAGGTTGGCGCGAAGCACCGGGTGAGGGCTCTCTCCTCTTGGGGGTTCTCGATTGCGGAGACACCCTCTCCCCAACCCTCCTCCGCAAGCGAGGGAGGGAGCGTACCTACTTCCTGGCAGCGGCCCGACTTGATCGCACTCGACGAAAACAGCCCCGCCGCTATCGCCGCGCGAGGGTGCAGCCGCTCGACAGCTGCCGCGTCGATCCGGTCGAGCCATCGCCCGACTGCTGCGACGGCAACTCGTCAAACGGCGAGTTCTGCTTGCCGGTGTTGAATTCGAAGATCTTGCGGAACAGGCCGGGCGCCATCGCCGAGATCGGATTGACGCGCATCACCGGCGCGGCGGGCGTGCCGACGACCTCGTAGGTGACGCCGATCAAGCCCTCGTTGTTGCCGCCGCCGAGGAAGATGCCGAACAACGGGATCTGGCCGAAGATGTTGTTGACGCCATACATCGGCACGAAGGTGCCGCTCATGCACACCTGGTTGCCGGGATAGTCGATCGAGCCCTCGATGGTGGCGCCGATCATCGGTCCCTTGACCACGCCATCGCGGATCGTGAGCGCACCGTTCTGCCGGGTGAATTCCGCACGCAAAGCACTGAAGGAAACGCCGCTGCCGGTCCCGTTGGGCGCGCCCGCGGCGACGCGCTCGAGCTGCGCCTCGCCCTTCACCGTGAAGTCGCGGAGGTTGATCAGGCCTTCCCTGGGTGTCGAAGATTCCGGCGCCGGCGGCTCCATCGCCACCACAATCTGCCCGCCGATGGCCTTGGTGTAGGTGTCCGTGAAGCGCAGCAGCGCACCGGCGTCGCTGGTCTGGAGATAAATCACCTCGCGGGCGCCCTGCGCGCGGCCGCCGCGCAGGTCGGCTGCCACCGGCGTGTCGCGACCGATCTTGCCGCTCAGCGTGAAGGCCTTGATGGCGCCACTGCGTTTCGACATCTTGGCGTCGACGCTGCGCATCGCCTCGCCGTTGAAGCCGGCGACCGCGCCGAGCTTCACGTCGATGTCGAAATCGACGTTCTTCAGCTTGCTCTTGCCGTCATCCTTGGAATTGCCTGAGATCGCCGACTTCAGGAAACCGCGGCCGTCGAACACGTCGCCGCGCATGGTGCCGCGCACCACGCCGTCCTGACCGCGCTCCACCTTCAACGACGTCTTGTCGCCGTCGGACGGCGAATAGGTCGGGAAGTTCGCATTCATGAGGTCGCCGTTCGGGTCGACCTCGAGCGAGCCCTTGATCGAGGCGCCGCCGCCCTCAATGACGATGTCCTCGAAACGTGTCGATTGCGCCGTCGGCACCACCTTGAAGCTGGCCTTGCCCGATTTGCCCGGCAGCTTGACCCAGCCGGGAAGAATGTTGTCGAGCTTCACTGATGTCAGGTCCGCCTCGACGCCGAGCTTGGTCGTCTGGTCGGCACCGCTGGCGATCTTGCCCGAGAGCTTGATCGGCAGGGAGCCGCTGACGGCGGGGCTGAGGTCGAAGCCGAGGCGCGCGCGGCTCGCATCGTCCAGCGTCGCCTGCAATCTGACGTCCGCGTCGCCCTCAGCCGGCTTGCGATAGTCGAGCGAGGCCGCCTGCCCGTTGATCTTGACGTCGCCCTTGACCTGATAGCCCTGGTTGTTGGCGACGATCTTGAGATTGTTGGCCTCCAGCTTCTGGTTCATCACCAGCTTGTCGGCGGCGAAGCCGTTGAGATCGGCGGCGACGACGTAAGTGGTGTCGGCCTTGGTCAGCTCGCCCTTGACCGGCAGGCCCAGCTGGATGTTCGCCGAGAACGTTCCCTTGCTGGTGTTGGGATCGACGGTGGTCGCCGACAGATCGCTCAGGCGATCATTGGCCATGATTTCCGCCGCCGCCGGCACCGGTCCCTCGGCGCGGAACTTGGTCCGCGACGGCGACGGTTTTGGCGCCATGTCCGGCACCTCGAAGGTGAAATCGGAGATCGTGATCTTGCGGCCGGCGGGCGTATCGGCAATGCCCTGCCCGATATTCACGGTGGCCGTACGCCCGGTCACGCGTGCCTTCAAATCGGCGTCGTGCACCACCGGCATGCCGTCCACGGGGCGGACCGCGACGCCGCTTGCCACGATGTTGACCGAGAGGCCGTCGTCGGGAATGGGCGGGCCCTTGCGCGGCAGGTTCCTCGTCGGCGAATTGACGCCGATCTCGATGCGCTGGAGCGTGCCGCGCTCGATCCGCTCGATCACCCACTCGCGCAATTCCGGCACGATCAGCGTCGGCCACATCCGCTTCAGGGCGGAGGCCGACATCGGCGTTCCCGCAAAGCCCAGCGTCAGCCGCGGCTCGCCCGAATAGTCGATGGCGCCGGTACCGGCGACGCCGATCTCGCCATTGGAGATATCGGCCTGCGTCAGCAGCAGCCGCTTGTGGTCGGTGTCGAAACGGAAGCCGATCGCAATGCGGTTGAAGACCAGCGGCGGCTCATTGTCGATGCCGCCGAGCAGGATCGAGCCGCCGCTGAAGCCGAGCTGCCAGTCGTTGCTGGCGCCGTTGGGCGGTTCGAGATGGGCAAGCAGCGTGACGCGGTTGGCCCCCGAGAGGATCTTGAAGGGCGCAACCAGCACCCGCCTGTTCGAGTCCCACTCGACGTTGATCTCGGCCGAGTCGATCGCCATYGGATAGTCCGGCGTGTCGGTGTCGATGATGTTGCCGGAGCCGATCGCGATCTTGCCGCGGAAGAAGGTCGGCACGCCATCACGGCCAAGCTCGCCCTTGAGCTCGCCGGTCAAAGGCAGGTCGGCGGTATAGGTGAGGTCCTTCACCCGCAGCGCCAGCAGGATGTTGGAGGTCGAGACCTTGTCGGCGCGGATGTCGACCGAGCGCACACCATTCTCGGCCGGCCCGATCGTGGCGCGCAGCGACCACGGCCGCGCGCCCTCTTCGCCGACGCTGAGCGTGACGCCGCCACGACTCGGCCGGCGCAGGCTGAGACTGATGTTCTCAAACGACCATTTGCTGCCGCGCTGCTGATCGTCGACGATCAGATTGCCGTTCTTCAGACCGATCTCGTTGAGGTTCTGGCCGTCGAGGCCGGTCATACTCAAACTGTCGAGCCAGTCGAGGCCCTGAAGAATTCCGCTCTGTGCGGTCGCCTGAGGCGCGGCCTGGGATGCGTCCGGGCTCGCGGGCGCCGTCGCGAACGGCGGCGGCGGGACACCGTTACGCGGGAATGTCGGCGGCAGGCCCGCGTCCTTCTTTGACGCGACGCCGGTTGCGAGCGGTTTTGCGGTGTCGCCGGCGGACACCGTGACGGTCCCGTCGGGCGCAATCCGGATCGCAAGCTCGGCATCGACGAGATTGAGGCTTTCCGCGCGCAGGTGCCCCATCAGGAGACCAGCCCCCGACAGCTTCACCTCCGCCTTCGGCGCGGTGGCGACGATGGCATGGTCCTGGTCGCGCACGATGATGTCGCGGATGCGCACGGCGATCCGAATCCGCCCGGCGCGCTCGATCTGGGTGCCGCCGACCTCAACGGTATTGCCGTGACCGATATTGTCCTCGATCGCCGCCGCTAGCCATGGCGTCGCGATGTCGAGATTGATGGGACCGGCGCCGAGCCGCCACCACAGCGCGCCGAAGCAGCCGATGAAGATGACGGCGAGAGCACCGACGACGACGACCAGGCGCTTGAGCCAGCGGTCAGCCGCCAGCCACCGCCGCAACGATCCGAAGCCGTCACCGAAGCGATGGATGCCCGAATTGGAACGAGACAGCAGTCGGCGCGCCCGATGGCCCGCCGCCTCTTCCTGATCCGGATCCCAGTCGGCCTCGTCCCATCCCGGCGGCTCTTGTCCGCCGCCGCGCCGATCGAAATCGCGATTGTGATCCTGGGGCGACGTATTCCTTGCCATTGCCTCTCGATACAGGCGCCCGTCGTAGGATTGAGCGCCGCCGGGACCGCAGCCGTCGACGGGGATCGAAGCTCCCCGCCCCGGCGTTGCCGCCATACCTCGAATATTCCTGCTGTTCGTCATTTCGCCCCGGGAGCGCGTTCAACGAGCAGTGGGGTGGTGCGTGGAATTCCTTGTAACCATACTCCGGCGCCGTCAGACTTGCCCAGCCGAGGGCGCGAATCCGGCTTTCCGGACGAGAGCTGCAATACCGCTTTGGTTGACCCRCCGAAAGCGACGAAAGGAAGGCGTATGTCCAAGAAATCCCGAAAGAAATCGTCCAAAACGCCCTCCGGCAGTCCGACGGCTAAAAAGAAGGCCCCAACGACACGGGCATCGACTCAAACAAAGCCAGCGAAAACACAGCGGACACCGGCAAGCAAATCAACCAGGACCATAGCAAAAGCAGCATCGCATGGGGCCGCATCGAAACAGTTAAATTCCTCCAAATCGGCCTCCCCGCCCGCGGCAGCGGCGAAGGCTGCCCTGACCGAGGGCCGCAAGGCCCCCGCCTTCCGCCTGCCCCGCGACGGCGGCAGCGTGGTGACGCTGTCGGATTATCCCGGCCAGAAGATCGTCCTGTTCTTCTATCCCCGCGCCGACACGCCGGGCTGCACCCGGGAGGCCATCGACTTCACGCGATTGGCTGACGCCTTCGCCGCGGCTGGCACGACCGTGCTCGGCATCTCCGCCGATCCGTTAAAGGCGCAGGAGAAGTTCCGCGACAAGCACAGTCTCGGCGTCGCTCTGATCTCGGATGAGCAACATGAGATGCTGGAGGCCTATGGCGCCTGGGGCGAAAAGTCTATGTACGGCAAGACTTTCCTCGGGATTCTTCGCACCACGGTGCTGATCGGCGCCGATGGCAAGGTGGCCAAGGTCTGGCGCAACGTGCGCGTCGATGGCCACGCCGACGAGGTGCTGGCGGCGGCAAGAAGTCTTTAACCAGCCCGTTAAATTCGACTGTTCCCGTTTCCGGAAAATTAACCATGACCAGCCCAGATTGCTGCGGCAATTAGGCCGTACGGACTCATCCGACCGGCGCGGGAGTGCCGATGTCGAAAAGTTCTGCCCAATATTCGCAGTACCCCCAACATCATTCTCACGATCACGGACGGGCCTTCCACCGGCGTGCTGCTGCCGCGGCGGCAGCCGCCGCCGCGATTCCCCTTCCCGCCACCGACGACGCCTACACCATCGTCCACGCCGGCAAGCAGGTCCGCTTCGGGCCCGTGGTGTTCTGGATCGTGGTCGGCACGGTCGTGCTGCTCGGCCTCTGGTCGGCCGCGACCGCCACCTACTTTGCTTTTCGCGACGACGTCCTGACCCGGCTGATCGCCCGCCAGGCCGAGATGCAATACGCCTATGAGGACCGCATCTCCGAGCTGCGCGCCAAGGTTGACCGCACCACCAGCCGGCAGCTGCTCGACCAGGAGCAGTTCGACCAGAAGCTCGACCAGATCATGAAGCGCCAGACGGCGCTGGAGTCCCGGGCCACGGCGCTTGGCGCCATGCCCGACGTGACGGGGTCCATTCCCCGTTCGGCCCCGCAGCGTGGCGATGCCGGCCAGAGCACAACGCAGGGCACGCCAAAGCCGTCGCCGATCAGCGACACCGTGATCTTCGTGGCGCCGCCGGATCGCGAAGCGCGGCTCGAGTCGCGCGCGCCGGCCGTCATGGCCCCACAGGCCAATCAGTTCGCCAAGAACCAGGGTTTTGACAACGTTCTGGTCCGGCTCCAGACCTCGCTCGATCAGGTCGAACGTCGCCAGATGGCGGCGCTCAGCGCCGTCGAGGAAGGCATGGACTCGCGCATGCGCCGGATGCGCGGCGTGGTCAGCGATCTCGGCCTGAACCTCGCCAGCCTCGAATCCGCCGTGCCGCGCACCGCGATGGGCGGACCCTTTGTACCGGTCAAGCTGACGGCCAATGCCGGGCCGTTCGAGAAGCAGCTCAATCGCATCAACGTCACCCGCGCCGAGATGGACCGTCTCAACCGCACGCTGGCGCTGGTGCCCTATCGCAAGCCCGTCATCGGCGAGGTCGAGTTCACCTCCGGCTTCGGCGTACGCAGCGATCCCTTCCTCGGCCGGCCTGCGATGCACACCGGCCTCGACTTCCGCGCCGCCACCGGCGATCCCGTTCGCGTCACCGCAAACGGCAAGGTGGTCTCGGCCGGCTGGTCCGGCGGCTACGGCCGCATGATCGAGGTCGACCACGGCAATGGACTTGCGACCCGCTACGGCCATCTCTCCGAGATCAATGTGAAGGTCGGCGAGATCGTGAAGATCGGCCAGGTGGTCGGGCTGGTCGGATCGACGGGACGTTCCACCGGTCCGCATCTGCACTATGAAACCCGCATCGACGGCGAGGCAGTCGATCCGCAGAAGTTCCTGCGCGCCGGCGTCCGCCTGAGCGCGGGCTAGAACCGGCCTCTACCTTCACCAAGCATGCATGGCGCTTCAGGCACGAGG
>NZ_JBFULT010000054.1:0-22508 GCF_054049755.1 Bradyrhizobium sp. P5_C11_2 | reverse complement strand
GTACATCACGGTCTGGATCTCGGCGGCGATCTTCTTGCGATCGTCTTCGGCGGGCGCCTTGGCGAAGGCTTCCATCAAAGGCGTGATGCGCGCGTCGCACTGCCAGCCGGTGAAGTCGGCGCAATTGAAGGCGACCATGACGTTGGTCAGCGGCGAGCCCAGATCGTAGCCGCCGGCGTGAACGCCATACACGCTCCAGCCCTCCTTCTTGGCGCGGCGCGCCAGCACGGAGGCCCAGTCCATCACCTGGAGATCGACGTTGAACCCGGCAAGCTTCAGCCGCTCGGCCAGCACCTGCGCCGAGACGCGCGGGGCTTCGAGATCGTTGGCCTGCATGACGACGACCGGTTCGCCGGCATATTTCGTCGCCTTCAGCGCGGCACGCGCCGCCTCGATCGACGGATTGGCCGCCGCCTCGGTGCCGGCCTTGCTCTCATAGGTGGTGCCGCATGTGAAGTAAGTCGCGCACGGCGTCGCGTATTTCGCCCCCAGGCCGAGCGCGTCCAGCACTTCGCGCTGATCGACCAGCTTCCACAATACGCGCCTGATGGCGGGATCGTCGAACGGCTTCGATGCGGCGTTGAGGCGATAAGCGCCCGCAAACATGTTGCCGCCGGTGAAATTGACGAGTTTTACGCGAGAATTCTTTTCAAGGCTCGGCAGCAGGTCGAACGGTGCGTATTGCATGAAGTCGACTTCGCCGCTCTGCAACGCCGAGGCGGCGGTCGAGCCATCGGGAATGACGCGGATTTCGAGCGTGTCGATGTTGACGCGCTTGCCGCCGGCGAGGAAGTCGGCCGGCTCGGTGCGAGGCACATAATCGGCGAATTTCTTCAGGACCATGCGGTCGCCGGTGCGGTGATCGTCCTTGCTGTAGACGAACGGGCCGGAGCCGACGATCTCGGTGATGCGCTGGTCGCCGGGCGTCCTGGCAATGCGCTCGGGCATCATGAAGGCGACGGGGCTGACGGGATTGCCCAGCGCATCGATGACGAGGCCGGACGGCTCCTTCAGCGTCAGCACGAACGTTTTCGCATCCGTCGGCTCGAGCGAGGCCGTGATGGCGAAGATGCGGCGGCCGAGCGCGCTGCGGGTGCCCCAGCGGCGCAGCGAGGCCACGCAATCGGCCGCCGTGACCGGCTGGCCGTCATGCCACTTCAAGCCGTCGCGCAGCGTAAAGCTGTAGGTCAGGCCATCGGCCGAGACCTTCCAGTCCTGCACCATCTGCGGCTTGATCTCGCCCTTGGAATCCTTCGCGAACAAAGTGTCGAACACCATGTAGCCGAACGTGCGCGAAATATAGGCCGTGGAAAAATGCGGATCGAGCGTGACGATTTCCGCCTCGAGCACCGCGACGAGATTGCCCGCCGCATGCGCCGGCGCCGCGACGATCGCGAGCCCAAGCAGCGCCGGAATGAAAGCCTTTGGTTTGAACATTGGTGCCTTTTGCTGCTTCTTGAGAGTTCGTTTGCAGTCGAAGAAAAAGCAATGTTCGTGCCCGATCAACGCAGATACTTATGCGCTCACGACTATCAGCCAAGCGTTTGCGGGAGGCGGAATGTCAATTGGAGGAGCGATGCTTTCGCCGCTCGTCATTGCGAGCGCAGCGAAGCAATCCAGACTGTCGCCGCGGAAAGATTCTGGATTGCTTCGCTGCGCTCGCAATGACGATGTGGAGGCGACGTCGCGCTACACTCCCTTGTGCCCCGGACGCAGCGCAGCGCTACTTCAGCGGTGCGCTGCTGAGCCGGGGCCCATGCTTCCGAGCAGTCCGTGTGGCGTGGGTCCCGGCTCTGCGCAGCAACGCAAGGGCGTTGCAGCGCGTCCGGGACACGAGCCCGCCCTACCCGATCACCCGGCCGAACTTGTTCGACTTCGGGAAACCCTTCGGCGGCAGGCGGCCGGCGTCGGCGCGGGTGCCCTGCCATTCGGCGAGCTCCTTCATGGTCGCGGAGAATTCGCGGCCGGCGGAGTCCTTCCAGGTCAGGCCCGCCTTGGCCTCGAACACCGCGATGTCGGACAGCCCGCCGTCCTTGTATTTCTGCAAGCGGACGCCGCGGCCACGCGCCATCTCCGGCACCTGGTCGAGCGGGAAGACCAGCATCTTGCGGTTCTCGCCGATCACCGCGACGGTGTCGCCGAGCACCTCGGTGATCGCGCGCGCCTCGTTCGGCATGTCGACATTGAGGACCTGCTTGCCCTTCTTGGTGGTGCCGACGCAATCGTCCTCGTTGACGACGAAGCCCTGGCCCTCGTGGCTCGCGACCAGGAATTTGCGCCCGCCCTTGTTGACGAACAATGCGACCGGGGCGGCCTCCTGCTCCATGTCGATGAACAGGCGGATCGGCTCGCCATGGCCGCGGCCGCCCGGAAGTTTTGCGACGTCGAGCGAGTAGAACTTGCCGTTGGTGGCGAACAGCAGCAGCTTCGACGTCGTCTCGGCGAAGAAGGCGAAGCCGAGCTTGTCGTCCTGCTTGAAGGCGAGGCCCGAGAGATCCTCGACATGCCCCTTCATGGTGCGGATCCAGCCCTTGTCGGAGACGACGACGGTGACGGGCTCGCGCTCGAGGAAGGCCTCCTCGATCGCGGCGAGATCGTGCTCCGGCGCGTCGGCAAAGGTGGTGCGGCGCTTGCCGAGCGGCGTCTTCGGTCCGAACATGTCGCGGACCTTGYCGACCTGCTCGGCGACCTTCTTCCACTGCTCGGGCTCGGACGCGAGGATCGCGTTGATGCCCTTGAGCTCGTTGCGGAGGTTCTTGTCCTCGGTGCGGATCTCCATCTCTTCGAGCTTGCGCAACGAACGCAGCCGCATGTTGAGGATGGCTTCGGCCTGCACCTCGGTGAGCTTGAACGCCTTGATCAGCGCCGGCTTCGGCTCCTCCTCGGTGCGGATGATCCTGATCACCTCGTCGAGGTTCAGATAGGCGATCAGCAGACCGCCGAGAACTTCCAGGCGGTTTTCGATCTGCGTCTTGCGATAGTTGGTGCGGCGGATCAGCACGTCGCGCAGATGGTCGAGCCATTCGCGCAGGCACTCCGCGAGCCCCACCACCCGGGGAATGCGGCCCTTCAACAGCACGTTGAGGTTCAGCGGAATCTTGCTTTCGAGCTCGGTCAGCCGGAACAGCGATTCCATCATCAGGCCGGGATCGACATTCTTCGATTTCGGCTCGATCACGATGCGGACGTCTTCGGCCGACTCGTCCCTGATGTCGCCGACCAGCGGCAGCTTCTTCTGGTCGAGCAGCTCGGCGATCTTCTCGATCAGGCGCGACTTCTGCACCAGCCACGGGATCTCGGTGACGACGATCACCCACGTGTTGCGGGCGCCTTCCTCCTGCTCCCACCTGGCGCGGACGCGGAACGAGCCGCGGCCGGTGGTGTAGGCCTCCGCGATCGCCTGCTTGGAATCGACGATGATGCCGCCGGTCGGGAAATCCGGCCCCTTGACCCATTTCAGCAGCGCCTTGGATTTGGCGTCGGGCTTCTCGATCAAATGCAGCGCGGCATCGCACAGCTCGGCCGCGTTGTGCGGCGGGATCGACGTCGCCATGCCGACCGCGATGCCCTGCGCGCCGTTGGCGAGCAGGTTCGGGAAGCCGCCGGGCAGCACCACGGGCTCTTTCGACTGGCCGTCGTAGTTGGGACGGAATTCAACGCCGTCCTCGTCGATGCCGTCGAGCAGAAGCCGCGCGACATCGGTCATGCGCGCTTCGGTGTAGCGGTAGGCGGCCGGGTTATCGCCGTCGATATTGCCGAAATTGCCCTGGCCGTCGACCAGCGGATAGCGCGAGGAGAAATCCTGCGCCAGGCGCACCATGGCGTCGTAGATCGCCTGGTCGCCATGCGGATGGAACGAGCCCATCACGTCGCCGACGATCTTTGCGGATTTCTTGAAGGCCGTGCCGGGATCGAGCCTGAGCAGGCGCATGCCGTAGAGGATGCGCCGGTGCACCGGTTTCAGGCCGTCGCGCGCGTCCGGCAGCGCCCGGTGCATGATGGTGGAGAGCGCATAGGCGAGATAGCGCTCTTCCAGCGCGTCACGCAGCTGCACCTCGTGAATTTCGGCCGGTTCCGCCGGCGGAATCAATCGTTTTCCCATGCAGCCCGGTTAAACCGTGGAAGCGAATCGGGCAAGGATCGATTGGTTCCCTGTGGGCGGCTAGTGCCCGGCCCAGCCGGCGGTCACGGTCTGGGTGGATTGCGGGTTTTGGGCCTGTGTGGTGGCCGGGGCATTGGTCAGGCAGCGCCGGGCCGTCTCGATCTCGGCCTCGGTCGCGCCCTTGGACCGCGCCCATGCCTCTGCGGCTGCAGCCGAATATTTGGCGACATAGAACCTGACGACGGTGCAGGAGGCACGGCGAACCAGTCCCGGTTGCTCGCCAGCGAGGGCGTCCGGCGCCAGCGCCATCAGCGCTGCCGATATCACAAATCCCTTGATCAGCATCAGGCTTATCCCCGGGTTGGAACCCCGAGGGCCAATCCGGGAAACCCGGTTTGGTTCCGGGACGTATCCCATCTGATTGTGCAACGCAGAAGCGCCATCAGGTCATGGCGCCGGAATCGCCGCCCGCGCCTGCTGCCGCGTCAGCGCATTGATGAAGCCAGCCCGGGCGTCGGAATGGCCCTGCCCGCGCGGCTCCAGCACATGGCGCAGCAGGAACAGGCCGGTGAGCCGAAAGCCGTCCTGGAGATCCTGGTCGGTGAGATCGGCCTGCACCTCGCCCTGGCGCAGGAACGGCGGCAGCCGCAACAGCCGGTCGCGCCACGGCTCACCGGCGCCGCGCGACACCGCGCCGCCGGATTTCGGCGAGACATAGATCAGGTCCGTGGTCTCCCCGGTCACCGCGCAATTGTCCAGCGCCAGCCCGAAGCCGAGCTCGGCGAGCATCGCCAGCTCGAAATGGATCACGTGCACGGCCGCGCCGCCGATGTCGTCGAAATCGTCGAGCGAATGCTCGAGCCTCGCAAAGATCTCCTCGTGCGGATCACGTTCCGGCAGGAGCCGCGCAACCGAGGCCAGATGGGTGACGCCGTAGACGCCGTGGGAGGAGGCCAGCAGCGTCGCCGCGCGCAGCTTCAACCCCTCGATGGCGTAGGTGCCGAGATGCTCGTCGAGCCGCGCCCGCCATACCGCAGTGACGCTGTTGCCGGGTTGCAGCAAGGGCCGCATTCGCGAACCGGCGCCGCCGCGGACGAGCCCAAGATGGCGGCCGTGCGCGCGCGTCAAGAGCTCGACGATGGCGCTGGACTCGCCATGCCGCCGCACCCCCAGCACGATGCCTTCGTCGGTCCATTCCATGTGCTAAGTATAGCGCCATATGCCCTGACGCAGAAGTTCGGACACGCCTGGGACCACGATGGCCAGCATCATTTTCGACTTGATCGCGCTCATTCTCGAATTGGTGTTCTGGATCGTCTGGGAGGCCTTGCCGACCGTTTTCTATTTCTCCGCACTGGCTTTGCTACTTGCAGCCACGTTCGGCAGGATCACCGTCGAATTCCCCAAAAGCATGATCCGGGTCGGCTGGACAGGCCTCTTGCAGGTCACGCGTACAAGCGAAGGCCGGGTGATCCTGTCGCCGGCGCTCGGCGTTGTCGTAGGCTTCGTGATCTGGACGATCATCATAAGCGCGGTGATCATTGTCCACGCCTATCGATCGTAAAATCGTAGGGTGGATTAGCCGAAGGCGTAATCCACCAATTCCCCGTGCACACTAATGGTGGATTACGCTGCGCTAATCCACCCTACGGCGTCGCGCAAGACCTCAGGCGTTGAACCAGCCCCGCGCGTCGCCGGTGAAGGAGAAGTACAGCCCGAGCACCGTCAGCACGCAGGAGACGATCTCGATGGCGCTGTCGAGCTCCACGCCCTTTTCGCCGATGATCTGGCCGAGCGAGATCACCGACAGCGCCAGTGCCGCCCCCAGCACCCAGCGTGGCCAGTTCTTGCGCCAGCGCGCGGCGAGCCAGACGAAATAGACCAGCAGCAGGATCATGCCGCCGGCGAGCAGGGTCGCCGTCATGATCATCTGCTCGGTCATCTCGGCATTGGGCGTGCGGTCCTGAACCGCGACCGACAGGGCGTCCAGCATCAAGGATGCGTAAAGCAGCGCCTCGAAGCGCCGGACGTTGCTGGGTACGCTCATCAGTGACCGATCTTTTCTTGGTTATTCCCTGGGGAATTCCAGGCCCATCTCGCGATAGCGATCGGGATCGTCGCCCCAGTTCTCGCGCACCTTGACGAACAGGAACAGATGCACCGGCACGCCCAGGATCTCGCCGATCTCCTTGCGCGAGTCCGCGCCGATCGACTTGATGGTGGCGCCGCCCGCGCCGAGCACGATCTTGCGCTGGCTCTCGCGCTCCACGAAGATCGTCTGCTCGATGCGCACCGACTTGTCCTTGCGCTCTTCCCACTTGTCKGTCTCGACCGTGGATTGATAGGGCAATTCCTGGTGCAGCTTGCGAAAGATCTTCTCGCGGGTGATCTCGGCCGCCAGGTGCCGCATCGGCGCGTCCGACATCTGGTCCTCGGGATAGAGGAACGGGCCCGGCGGCACCATCTCGGCAAGCGTATGCCTGAGATCATCGACGCCGTCGCCCGACAGCGCCGCGACCATGAAAGTCCTGACGAACGGCATGCGCTCGTTGGCAGCCTGCGCCAGCGCCAGGAGCTTCTCGCGCTGGACCAGGTCGACCTTGTTGATCACCAGAATCTTCTCGTGATTGACGCTCGCGGCCTTGGCGAGGATCGCCTCGGCCTCCTCGTCGATCCCGGTCTTGGCGTCGAGCAGCACGCAGACGAGATCGGCGTCATGCGCCCCGCTCCAGGCGGTCGACACCATGGCGCGGTCGAGCCGGCGCTTGGGCGAGAAGATTCCGGGCGTATCGACCAGGATGATCTGCGCGTTGTTCTCGATGACGATGCCGCGGATCAGCGCGCGCGTGGTCTGCACCTTGCGCGAGACGATCGTGACCTTGGCCCCGACCAGCGCATTGACCAGCGTGGACTTGCCGACATTCGGCGCGCCGATCAGCGCCACGAAGCCGCACCGCGTCCCGGCGGGTGCCTCGCCGCTTGCTTCAACCATCATTGCTGCCGCCAACGCCCTCGCGTTCAATCATGACGGAGGCCGCGACCTTCTCCGCCGCGCGCTTGCTGCCGCCGATTCCTTCGGCCGGCGCCAGTCCCGGCAGGTCGACCGCGACACGGAACTGCGGATCGTGGTGCGGTCCGGTGCGCTCGACCTCGCGATACACCGGCGTCGGCAGTCCCTTCCCCTGCGCCCATTCCTGGAGCACGGTCTTGGGATCGCGCAGCGGACGCCGCGGCTTGTGCATGCGTTCGGTCCAGTTGCGCTTGACGAATTCGGCCGCCGCCGCATGGCCGCCGTCGAGGAAGATGGCGCCGATCACCGCCTCGCAGACGTCGCCGAGGATGGATTTGCGCAGCCGGCCGTCGGCGCTGGGGCCGACCGAGCCGAGCTTGATGTCGTCGAGCAGACCGAGCGACTTGGCGACATCGGCGCAGCTCTCCTTGCGCACGAGCTCGGCAAGGCGCTTGGACAGCTCGCCCTCATCGGCATTCGGGAAGGCGTGATAGAGCATGTCGGAGACGACCAGCCCGAGCACGTGGTCGCCGAGAAATTCCAGCCGCTGATAGCTGTCGCCGCGCTTGCGGCCGGACTTCAGCGCCGAGACATGCGTGATCCCCTGCATCAGCAGGTTCGGATCGGCAAAACTGTGGCCGATGCGCGCCTCGAGCGCAGCGTTCGCATCCGTGCCCTTGGCCTTGCCGCCCCGCGCCCGCTTCTTCTTCGCGGGCGTCTTGGAAACAGCTTCGCCGTCAGGGGCCGCCTGCGCCTCGTTCGGTTGGGTCGCGATGTCCTTGGCCTCGTCTTTCATCGGACGATTTTGAAGAATCGATTCCAGCGCACCGCCCAGGGCCAGCGCCAGAACATCCATGCATGCTCGCCTTCGGCGATCGAGAAGAAGATCATCTGGGCGCGGCCGATCAGGTTTTCCTGCGGCACATAGCCGACCTGGCCGAGGAAACGGCTGTCGGTCGAGTTGTCGCGATTGTCGCCCATCATGAAGAAGTGGCCGGGCGGCACATTGTAGACGTTGGTGTTGTCCATGTAGCCGTTGTCGGCGCAATCCAGCGTCTCATAGGACACGCCGTTCGGCAGCGTCTCCTTCCAGCGCTTCACCCGGGAGATGCCGCCGCCTTCGGAACCGCAGGGATCTTCGCCGACATATTCGCTCATGCGCTGCCGCTCGACCGGGGTGTCGTTGATGTAGAGCAGCCCGTCCCTCATCTGGACGCGGTCGCCGGGAAGACCGATCACGCGCTTGATGTAGTCGGTCGAGTCGTCCTTCGGCAGGCGAAACACGACGATGTCGCCGCGGTTCGGGTCCGAGCCCCAGATCCGCCCCGAGAACAGCGGCGGCGAGAACGGGATCGAGTAGTGGCTGTAGCCGTAGGAATATTTCGAGACGAACAGGTAGTCGCCGACCAGCAGGGTCGCCTTCATCGAGCCGGACGGAATGTTGAAGGGCTGGAACAGGAAGGTACGGATCACCAGCGCGATCAGGAGAGCATGGATCACGACGCGGATCGTTTCGCCGACGCCGCTCTCAGTTTTCGTTCCCGAAGTCACGCTCATTGCTCTCTCAATTCCGGCCAGCGGTCACAGAGCGCCCTCCTCCCGCGAACAGCCAATTGCTTCGCGGCCCAAGGAGATTGTCCTGATTCTGATAATGAGGGCCAATTCCGGCGTAAAGCCGAATTCGCCCAGCCTGATTTGCGTCGGCGGACTTTTAGACGGTTGTCGGGGGCCACGCAATCAAGGATCGCATCAAAACTGCACAAGCCATTGATTTTTAAAACGAATTATAAAATGATCCGGATCCGCTCAGGGTTTTGCCGCGGGCACGGCTGAAATGATGACGAAGGCCTGCGCCAGCGGCCAGTCGTCGGTGATCGACAGGTCGATCCGGGCCTCGAACCCCTCCGGCGTCAGGGCGTGAAGCCGGGCCAGCGCCCCGCCGGTCAATTGCATGGTCGGCCGTCCCCCGGGCAGGTTGACCACCCCCATGTCGCGCCACCAGACGCCGCGCCGGATACCGGTGCCGAGCGCCTTGGAGCAGGCCTCCTTGGCGGCGAAGCGCTTGGCATAGGTTGCGACCACCATCTTCTCGTTCTTGGCGCGCCGCTCCGCCTTGGCCCGCTCGGCTTCCGTGAAGATGCGGTCGAGGAACCGCTCGCCATGGCGCTCGATCACCTTGGCGACGCGGGTGATGTCGATCAGGTCGGAGCCGATGCCGATGATCATGCCCGGCTCCGGCCGCGGTCCATCGCCGCGCGCATGCTGCGCACCGTCTCGGCGAGGCCGACGAACAGGGCTTCGCCGATCATGTAGTAGCCGATATTGAGCTCCATGATCTCCGGCAGCGCCGCGATCGTCTCCGCGGTCGCATAGTCCAGCCCATGCCCGGCATGCACCTCCAGCCCCGCGGCCTTCGCGAGCCTCGCCCCCGCCACGATCCGCTGCCACTCGGCCTCGGCCTTCTCGGCGTGGCCGTCGACCACGGCGTCGCACCAGGCGCCGGTATGGATCTCGATGACCGGCGCCCGCAGCCGCGCCGCCATCTCGATCTGCGCGGGATCGGCGGCGATGAACAGCGAGACCCGAATGCCGGCGTCGTTCAGCCGCGCGATATAGGGCGCCAGCGCGTTGTGYTGGCCGACGACGTCGAGGCCGCCTTCGGTCGTCACCTCCTGGCGGCGCTCGGGCACCAGGCACACCGCATGCGGCTTGGTCGCAAGCGAGATCCGCATCATGTCGTCGGTCGCCGCCATCTCGAAATTGAGCGGCTTGGAGATCTCGGCCTTCAGCCGCGCCATGTCCTCGTCGCGGATGTGCCGGCGATCCTCGCGCAAATGCGCGGTGATGCCGTCGGCGCCGGCCTCGATCGCCAGCAGCGCTGCACGCACCGGATCGGGATGGCGGCCGCCGCGCGCGTTACGGACGGTCGCGACGTGGTCGATATTGACGCCGAGGCGGAGCGGAGAAGCGGGCATTTCAGGACTCTCGAAAGTGACATTTCTCAATCCGTCATGCGCGGGCCTGACCCGCGCATCCATCCTCTTTGAAGAGWTGGGTTGCCGGGTCAAGCCCGGCAACGACGAGCTTCATCCATTAACACGTTCGACGCGGGCGACGACCGCCTTGGCACGCAACTGGGCGAGGATCGCGCTCAAATGTTTCAGATCGTAGACTTCGAGGTCGATCGTCGTCTCGGTGAAGTCGGGCGAACGGCGCTGCATGCTGATGTTGTCGATGTTGCCGTCGTGCTCGGCGATCACGGTCGCGATCTGCGCCAGCGCGCCGGGCTCGTTGACGTTCTCGACCCTGATGCGGGCCGGGAAGCGCTGCGGCGTCGACTCCTCGATGTCCCAGCGCACGTCGAGCCAGCGCTCCGGCTCCTCCTCGAAATCCTTCAAGGCCGGCGCCTGGATCGGATAGATCGTGATCCCCTCGCCCGGCGTGACGATGCCGACGATGCGGTCGCCGGGCACGGCGCCGCCGTTCGGCGCGAACTTGACCGGCAGGTCCGAATTGATGCCACGGATCGGAATCGCGACCGGGCTGCGCGGCGGCTCGGACGTCGCCTTCTCCTTGAGCTTGGCAGCGAGCCCCTTCTTGACGCCATAGCGCGCGACCCGCTCCTCCTTGTAGTCGGGATACATCGCGCGGGCGACGTGGGAGGCCTTGATCTCGCCGCGGCCGACCGCGGCCATGACGTCCTCGATCGAGGAACGCGCAAGCCGCGGCAGCGCACCCTTGAGCTTGTCGTCGGCGTATTCGATCTTGGCGCGCTCGAACAGGCGCTCCACGATGCGCCGGCCGAGACCGGCATATTGATCGCGCACCGCGGTGCGCGTGGCGCGGCGGATCGCAGCGCGCGCCTTACCGGTGACCGCGAGCGTTTCCCAGGCCGACGGCGGCGCCGATTGCGCTTCCGAGGTCAGCACCTCGACCTCGTCGCCGTTCTGCAGCTCCGAGGACAGCGGCGCGAACTTGCCGTTGATCTTGCAGCCCACCGCGCTGTTGCCGACGTCGGTATGCACGGCATAGGCGAAGTCGATCACGTTGGCATGGCGCGGCAGCGCGATCAGCTTGCCCTTCGGGGTGAAGCAGAACACCTGGTCGTGGAACAGCTCGAGCTTGGTATGCTCGAGGAATTCCTCGGGGTTGGCGCTCTCCGAGAGAATGCCGATGGTGTGGCGCAGCCACGCGAAGGCGTTCGACTCGCGCTTGAGGAATTCGGTCGGCGAGCCCACGCCTTCCTTGTAGAAGACGTGCGCGGCGATGCCGCGCTCGGCGATCTGGTCCATCGCCTCGGTGCGGATCTGAAGCTCGACGCGCTGGTTGCCCGGACCGATCACGGTGGTGTGGATCGAGCGGTAGTCGTTCTGCTTCGGCGTCGAGATGTAATCCTTGAACCGGCCGGGCACGACCGGCCAGGTGGTGTGGACGATCCCGAGCGCGCGATAGCAGGCCTCGACGTCGTTGACGACGACGCGAAAGCCGAAGATGTCGGACAGCTGCTCGAAGCCGACCGACTTGCGCTCCATCTTGGTCCAGATCGAGAATGGCTTCTTGCGGCGGCCATAGACCCGCGCGCCGAGACCGCGGTGGCGCAGATTGTTGGAGAGCTGCGCCTCGATCTCGCCGATCAGGTTGCGGTTGCGCTCGGCGAGCGCGTCGAGCCGCTGCATCACCACCGAATAGGCCTCGGGATCGAGGGTGCGGAAGGACAAATCCTCCAGCTCCTCGCGCATTTCCTGCATGCCCATGCGGCCCGCGAGCGGCGCATAGATGTCGAGCGTCTCCTCGGCGATGCGGCGGCGCGATTCCGGCGGCACGAAATCCAGCGTGCGCATGTTGTGCAGGCGGTCGGCGAGCTTCACCAGGAGAACGCGGACGTCGTCGGCAATGGCCAGCAACAATTTGCGCAGGTTCTCGGCCTGCTTGGCCTCCCGCGATACCAGCTCCAGCCGCTTCAGCTTGGTCAGGCCCTCGACCAAGGCGCCGATCTCGGGCCCGAAGATCTGGTCGATCTCGGCCCGCGTCGCCTCGGTGTCCTCRATCGTGTCGTGAAGCAGCGCGGCCACGATGGTGGCATCGTCGAGCTTCAGGTCGGTGAGGATCGCCGCCACCTCGAGCGGGTGCGAGAAATACGGGTCGCCGGAAGCGCGGGTCTGCGAGCCGTGCGCCTTCATGGCGTAGACATAGGCCCGGTTCAGAAGATCTTCGTTGGTGTTGGGATTGTACGACCTGACGCGCTCGACGAGGTCATATTGCCGCATCATGCGCGCACGCGGCTTGGCCGGTCGCGCCACCGGCGCAGTCGGGGCCACGGCAACCGATTCGGTTGCGGCCTGCATCTGCGAGGGTCTGCGGCGCCGATACACCATTCCGTCCTGCCTTCAAACGGACCATGACGCGTCCGTTGTATACATCCTAGCCCCGATCGCGCGCGCGTCCGATCAATTCAGTGACAGCGCGCGGCGCCATCCGACAACGCTATGGTAACCACGAAAACGCCAACAAAAGCAAAGGCCCGAACACGGGTTCGGGCCTTTGATAAGATCACAAGAAGTCGACGACTGCGACGGACGATTTACTCGTCCTCCTCGGGCTGCTCCTCGGGCGGCGCGAGGCCTTCGAGACCCTTCAGGAGCTCCTCTTCGGTCATGCGTTCAACGGCAACTTCGGTATCGTCCGCATCGACGCTCGCACCGGCGGAACCGATCAGCGGCACCGTATCGGGCTCGGGCTCGTCGACCTCGACGAACTTCTGGAGGGAGTGCACCAGCTCCTCGCGGAGGTCTTCCGGCGAGATGGTCGTGTCGGCAATTTCACGCAAAGACACAACAGGGTTCTTGTCGTTATCGCGGTCAACCGTTAGTTGTGAGCCGGACGAAATCATGCGGGCACGGTGGGCGGCCAGCAGGACCAGGTCAAACCGGTTGTCGACCTTGTCGATACAATCTTCTACGGTGACGCGAGCCATGGACTGTCGCTCCGTTGTGGGTGGGACGAAATATGTGGATGATGCGGGCTAGTTATAGGGACCGGGGGGGTTTCGCAAGACCATTTTGTGATTTGGCCTCGCCAAACGGCTCTGATACCTCCACATTGGGGCTGGGATGGGTGGTACCCCGGGCTGCCGTCGAGGGCGGCGCCGGGCGGAAGCGGGACCGCCATAACTATACCTTGTTTGCCCCGACTTCTCCGGATTTGCGGTTTCGACGGGTTTCGGCAGCACTGTAGACTGCGCGGCTTGCGGCCGTCGCGCCAACAATAAACGATTTGTCACGAACACTACGCGAGCAAACTGAATGTCACCTTCCCCTACCAACAAGATCGCGCTCTTCATCGACGGGGCCAATCTTTACGCGACGGCGAAAACTCTAGGCTTCGACATCGATTACAAGCGCCTGCTGAAGGAATTTCAGAGCCGTGGGACGCTGCTGCGGGCGTTCTATTACACCGCGATCATCGAGGACCAGGAATACTCCTCGATCCGCCCGCTGATCGACTGGCTCGATTACAACGGCTACACCGTCGTCACCAAGGCGACCAAGGAATTCATCGACGCCTCCGGCCGCCGCAAGGTCAAGGGCAACATGGACATCGAGCTTGCCGTCGATGCCATGGAGCTTGCCGAGCACATCGACCAGATGGTGCTGTTCTCGGGTGACGGCGACTTCCGTTCCCTGGTCGAGGCCGTGCAGCGCCGCGGCGTGCGGGTCACCGTGATCTCCACGATCGCGAGCCAGCCGCCGATGATCGCCGACGAGCTGCGCCGCCAGGCCGACGTCTTCACCGATCTCGTCGAGCTGCAATCCAAGCTCGGCCGCGACCCGTCCGAACGCCCCGCCCCGCGCGATCGCGGCGAGCGCGAGGCGCGCCACCACGCCCCGCAGTTCCTCCAGCGCGCGACCACGATGGCGCCGAGGGGCGATGACGACTTCGAGGAGTGAGGCGGCCCGGTCGAGCCGCCAGGCCCCCATCCTCGTTCCTGACCGCGACTGTCCGCTGTGTCCGCGCCTGGTCGCCTTTCGCGAGGCGAACCGCGCGCGCGAGCCGTTGTGGCACAATGCGCCGGTCGCCCCCTTCGGCGACATCGGGGCGCGGCTCTTGATCGTCGGCCTGGCGCCGGGGATGCAGGGCGCCAACCGCACCGGCCGGCCTTTCACCGGCGACTATGCCGGCGACCTGCTCTACGCCACGCTGCTGGAATACGGCTTCGCCAAGGGCACCTATCAGGCGCGTCCCGACGACGGCCTGAAGCTGGTGGACTGCCGGATCGCCAATGCGGTGCACTGCGTGCCGCCGCAGAACAAGCCGTTGCCGGCCGAGATCAACACCTGCCGCCGGTTTCTCGCGGCAAATCTCGAGACCATGCCGAATCTGCGGGCCATCGTCGCGCTCGGGCGGATTGCGCACGACACTGTGCTCAAGCCGCTGCAACTGAAGGCCTCGCAAGCCCCCTTCGGCCACGGCGCGGTGCACCAGGCCGGCGCGTTCAGGCTCTACGACAGCTATCACTGCTCCCGCTACAACACGAACACCGGCGTGCTGACGCCGGACATGTTCCGGTCCGTGTTCGCCAAGGTGAAGGCCGGCCTCGACGACTAGGCGGGATTTGCCTTCAGCCAATCCAGCACATCGCCGGCGTTCCGGTCGGGCGGAAACACCGGGTAGAACACCTCGGTGATCCGCGCGTCATCGATGATCAGGGCAAGACGCTTGATCAGGGTGAGCCCGGCAACCTCCATGGTCGGCAATTTGAGCGCGCGCGCGAGCGCCAGCTTCTCGTCCGAAAGCACGGGGAACGGCAGATGCAGCCGCGACGCCATCTCGGTCTGGTAGTCGTTGCTCTGGGTCGAGAGGCCGAACACGTGCGAGGCGCCGGCCGCCTTGAGCTCGGCGAACAGATCGCGAAACGCACAGGTCTGCGGAGTGCAGCCGCGCGCGCCCGGAATCATGTCCCAATCGTCGACCAGCGCGATCTTGCCGGGCTCGCCGGTGCGCGGATAGGCGAACACGACGGTGCGTCCGGACAGCGCCGACAGCGTCACTGACGTATCGTTGGTCGCGAGCAGGCTGATCGCAGGCAGCGTCATGCCCTTCAGATGCACGGCGCCGCCGTCATCGGCGGGTGCGGGAATCTGGCTCCAGTCGACCTCGAGCAGGTTTCGTTGATTCATCCCAGTCCCTCGCCTATCCCCTCGCCCGCAGCAGCCGGCCCTTCTCCCGGCTCCAGTCGCGCTTCTTCTCGCTCTCGCGTTTGTCGTGCAGCTTCTTGCCCTTTGCAACCGCCAGCTGCAATTTGGCGCGGCCGCGCTCGTTGAAATAGAGCTTGAGCGGGATCAGCGTCATGCCCTCGCGGTCCACGGCCCCCATCAGCTTGTTGATCTGCTTGCGGTGCAGCAGCAGCTTTCGCGGCCGTTTGGGCTCATGGTTGAAGCGATTGCCCTGGAGATATTCGGGAATGGTGGCGTTGATCAGCCAGATCTCGCCGTCCTTCGAATCGGCGTAGGATTCCGCGATCGTGCTCTTGCCGTTGCGGATCGACTTGACCTCGGTGCCGGTCAGCGCAATGCCGGCCTCGACCGTATCCTCGATCGCATAGTTGAAGCGGGCCTTGCGATTTTCCGCCATGACCTTGATAGGACGTTCGTTCTTATCGGCCATGACAGACAAACCTGATCGAGATGCGCGCGGACGCTAACAGTTTGGATGAAGCGCGCGCGTCAAGACTTCTTGAGGAGATCGCGGATCTCGGTCAGCAGCTCGACTTCGGCGGACGGCTTCGGCGGCGCAGAGGGCGCGGCCTCTTCCTTGCGCTTCAGCGTGTTTATAGCGCGGATCACCAGGAACAGCACGAAGGCAATGATGATGAAGTTGATCGTCAGCGTGAGGAAGCTGCCCCAAGCCAAGACCGCGCCCTGCTTTTTTGCGTCCGCGAGGTTGGTGGCGGTGACCGCCTTGGACAGCGGGGTGAAGTAGTTGGAGAAGTCGAGACCGCCGGTGACCGCGCCGATCAGGGGCATGATGACGTCGCCGACCAGGGAAGTGACAATGGCGCCGAACGCCGCGCCGATGATGACGCCGACCGCGAGATCGACGACGTTGCCCTTCATGGCAAATTCGCGGAACTCCTTGAGCATCTGCCTGCCCTTTTCGTCGACTGCGCTCACGGCAAGCCCCCCGAATGCCTAACGCTTCAGTTGATCAGGCCGGCGTGGACCATGGCGCTGCGCACGGCAACGCGCGTCGGCTCGGTCACCGGCACCATCGGCAGCCGCAGCGTCTCGTCCAGCTTGCCGAGCAACGACAGCGCGTACTTGATCGGCGCCGGATTGCTCTCGATGAAGAGGTTGTTGTGCAGCGGCATCAGCTTGTCGTGCAGCTTCAACGCCGTGGCATGATCGCCCTTCTGCCAGGCGGCGTGGAACTCCGAGCACAGGCGCGGCGCGACGTTCGACGTCACCGAGATGCAGCCATGGCCGCCATGCGCCATGTAACCGAGGATGGTCGCATCCTCGCCCGAGAGCTGGTTGAAATCCTCGCCCATCGCCGCGCGCTGCTGCGAGACGCGCACCATGCTGGCGGTGGCGTCCTTGACGCCGGCGATGTTCTTCAGCTCCCACAGCCGCTTCATGGTGTCGACCGACATGTCGATCACCGAGCGCGGCGGGATGTTGTAGATGATGATCGGAATGCCGATCGCATCGTTGATCGCCTTGAAGTGCTGGTACATGCCTTCCTGGGTCGGCTTGTTGTAATAGGGCGTCACCACCAGCACCGCGTTCGCGCCGGCCTTCTCGGCGTGCTGGGCCAGCTCGACCGCTTCCTTGGTCGAATTGGAGCCGGCGCCGGCGATCACCGGCACCCGCCCCTTGGCTTCGCTGATGCACCACTCGACGACCTTCTTGTGCTCGTCATGGCTGAGCGTCGGGCTCTCGCCGGTGGTGCCGACCGGGACCAGGCCGTTGGTGCCCTCGGAAATCTGCCAGTTGACCAGCGAGCGGAACGCCGCCTCGTCCAGCGAGCCGTTCTTGAACGGCGTGACCAAGGCGGTGAACGACCCCCGGAATTTCGTCTTGGCTGCCATGGACTTCCTCCGTACGCGGCGAGCTTGAGAGCAAGCCCCATTCATATCGGGTCTATCCCGCCGGTAAAAGGGCCGCTCCCGACTGACGCACCGTTTAGGCCGCGATTTTGCCGCGGTGATGGTGCAAACTCGCCCGAGGTAAGCGGCTGTTGGTATTTTGTCCGCATATTCAATCAAATTCAGCTAGATCTTGAGCCACTTGACTGATTCGGGGCGACTAAACGCCGTGACTTCATTTCCTCGTGCCACATGGCGATCCACCGGTCTGGCCGTGTGCCTGATGGCAGGGCTGTCGGTCGGCTGCGCCGCCTGGGCCAAGTCCAACGAGACGCCCCCGGAAGGGACCAAGGACACCGCAAAGCCAGCCGCCAAGGACGCCACGAAGGGGACTGGCAAAGGAACAGCCAAAGAAACAGCTAAGGGAACCGGCAAGGACACGGCCAAGGACGCGACCAAGGGAGCCGCGAGCGCCCCCGCCAAGGATGTTGCGAAGAAACCGGCCAAGGATTCTGGAAAGGATGCTGGCAAGAGCGCCGCCAAGGACCCCGCGAAGGACAAGCCCAAGCCTGCGGCCGCGGCCTCCGCGCCAAAATCACAACCGTCCGCCAACGGCTCGCCCCCCAAAGCCGCTCCCGCGCCGGCTGCGACGGCCACCATCAGACCCGCCGCCCCGGCAGCTGCCGCCAAACCAATTGCAGCGCCCGTGCTCGCTCCTGCAACCCGCCAGCACGCGGCGCCGCGCAAGCCGGTCACGCCGGCCGCGATCGCTGCGACCTCGTCGACGTCGCAGGCCGACAAGGACACGCTGGAGAACGTCATCGAGCTCGTGCGCAAGCGCCAGCCGGGCGATGCGACCAACACCGCAGCCACCATCTCGGACCCCGTCGCGCGAAAACTCGCGGAATGGATCATCCTGCGCAGCGAGGACAATGGCGCGAACGTGGAGCGCTACCGCGCCTTCCTCTCCGCCAATCCGAGCTGGCCGTCGCAGACCTTCCTGCGCCGGCGCCTCGAGGCCGCGATGTGGGACGACCGGCGCGACGATTCAGTTGCGTGGTCGTGGTTCGAGAACGAATCCCCAGTGTCCGCCAAGGGCCGCTTCACGCTGGCCAAGGCGATGCTGGCGCGCGGCGACCGCGCCAATGCCGAGCGGCTGGTGCGCGAGGCTTGGCGCATCGATCCGATGTCGGAGGACACCGAGAACAACGCGCTCGACCAGTTCGGCGCCCTGCTGACGCCGGGCGACCAGAAGGCGCGGATGGACACCCTGCTCTATGGCAGCGAAAACGAGGCGGCGCTGCGCGCGGCGAAGCGCCTCGGCGCCGGCTATGTCGCGCTCGCCAAGGCCCGCATCGCCTCCGTGAAGAAAGCGCCGAACGCGCGTGCGCTGCTCGAGGCCGTGCCGCACGAGCTGCACAATGATCCGGGCTTCATCTTCAGCAAGATCCAGTTGCTGCGCCGCGAGGAGAAGTTTGCCGAGGCCGCCCAGCTGATGCTGTCGGCGCCGAAGGATCCGAACCGGCTCTACAATCTCGACGAATGGTGGATCGAGCGGCGCCTGCTCGCGCGCAAGATGATCGACACCGAGGAATTCCGCAGCGCCTATCTGATCGCGCGCGATGCGGCGCTGCCCTCGCGCGACATCTACAAGACCGAGCAGGAGTTCACCGCCGGATGGATCGCGCTGCGCTTCCTCAACGACCCCGCGGCCGCGACCCAGCATTTCGCGCGTATCGGCGTCGGCAGCGTCAATCCGACCACGCTGGCGCGCGCCGGTTATTGGCAGGGCCGCGCCGCGGAAGCGGCCGGCCGCCAGCAGGAGGCGCGCAACGCCTATGCCCGCGCCGCCGAGCAATCCACGAGCTATTACGGCCAGCTGGCGCGCGCAAAACTCGGCCTGCCGCAGATCGAGCTCAACAGCCAGCCGCGCGGCCGCGGCGCCGAACGGCTGGAGATCGTGCGCGCCGCGCAACTGCTCTACGAGCTCGACGAGCGCGAGATGGCGGTGCCGATGCTGGCCGACATGGGCGAGAACGGCGATCCCGAGGCGCTGACCGGCCTCGGCGAGCTCACCCAGCGCTACAGCGATGCGCGCGGGATGCTGCTGGTCGGCAAGGCCGCGCTCAACCGCGGCCTTCCGTTCGATTTCTACGCCTATCCCGTCAACGGCATTCCGCAATTCACCCCGATCGGTCCCGAGGTCGAGCGCAGCATCGTCTACGCCATCGCCCGGCAGGAGAGCGCGTTCAACCCGTCGGTGGTCTCGCCGGCGCAGGCCTATGGCCTGATGCAGGTGACGCCGGACGCCGCGCGCTACGTCTGCAAGCGGCACGGCGCGACCTATGATCTGGGGCGGCTGAAGAACGATTCCGTCTACAACGCCACGCTCGGCTCGGCCGAGCTCGGCGGGCTGCTCGAGGACTATCGCGGCTCCTACATCATGACGTTTGCCGCCTACAATGCCGGCCGCGGCAGCGTGAAGAAGTGGGTCGACCGCTACGGCGACCCGCGCGACCCGAAGGTCGATGCGGTCGACTGGGTCGAGCTGATTCCATTCTCCGAAACGCGCAATTACGTGCAGCGGATCGTGGAGAATCTGCAGGTCTACCGCGCCCGCTTCGGCGGCGGCACACGCCTCCAGATCGAGGCCGATCTGCGCCGCGGCACCGGCAGCGTGGAGTAGAGGCGGCTTCTCCCGAACGCGGTCGAGAGCCTCGGTGGCAAGCGTTGTATCTGCACCGTCGCCCGCCTGGGCCGTCGACGACCATCTCAAGGGTCGGATCTGATCTTCGGGCGAGCCATGCCTGAGCGCACCTCGAGAGCTGCCAGCATCGCAGCCAGTCCGGTGAGCCGGCGCCACTGCCTCGGAGACGAAGGCGTCGCCCGCCTGCTCTTGCGTGACCGGTACGTGCGTTGTTTCTCCGACCGTGTCTGCAAGCGAGCGGGCAACGCACCTGCCGGTCGGAGATGCGGTGCGGCGCAAGTCGTCTCCTCTTGTGCAACCGGCCTCGGCCGGAGCGATGCATCAGCGGAAGCGACGCGACAACTCGGCAGACATTCCGGGGTCGCGAGCCATGCGAGCAAAAAGAAAAGCCCCGGCGGTTTCCCGCCGGGGCTTCTGTCAGATCGTTAGATCGAGCTTACCAGTTGCGCTGAGCGCGGAGGAGCAGAACGAGCGAGTTCTGATCCTTCAGCTCGTAGGTCGCGACCGGCTTGGCCGGAACCGGAACCAGAGCGGCCGGGGTCACCGTACCAGCATACTTCTGGTCGAGATGGGTCCAGGCAAGGTCAGCCGAGAACGTCAGGTTCTTGACCGGGGTCCAGCGGGTGATGATGCCCGCCTGGCCGATCGCGAAGTCCGGGTTACAGGCAGTCACGCCAGCGAACCCAACACCGATCACGCCACCACCAGCACCACCGGCGCCGCAAAGCGTGGTCTTGGCCAAGGTGCCGAACTGCGCCTGAGCGTAAGCACCGTAGATCGCCGTGTTCCAGTACGGATCCCAGTTATGGGTGTAAGCACCGCGGAAGCCCCAGGTCTTGACGGTCTCCTGCGAGCTGCCCGTGATGAACACGGTGTCCGGAGCCGAGGCGTAGCCGAGGCTCTGGTAGGCGGTGCCCGAGCTGCCGAACATCACGTAGGTGCTGCCCGCGAGGTTCTGGAAGTTGTAGCGGGTCGCGCCGTCGGTGTAGACGCCCGAAATGTTGATCACGTCACCCGCACCAGTCGGGATGTTCTTGATCGACAGAGCGAGCTGAACCGCCCAACCCCACTTGTCGTCGGGGTGGCCAGTCGGCTCGGTGGCGCCGTAGTAAGCGACGTGGTTGTCCTTGGCAGCAACCGACGCCTGGAACAGACCCCAGGCCTGGTCGACACGCACCATACCGACGAGGTTCGGCGAACGCGAACCGCCGATGGCGTTGGAGCCGTAGGAGGCACCGAGGACGCTGGAGGCCGTCGCGCCGGTCATGTTCAGGTTACCGGCCTGCATGTACGAGGTCGGATCTTCCGCCGAGAACGCCGCCGTGATGCCCTGACCGAAGTCAGCGGTGTAGGAGAACTGGTTGATACCAGTGACCGTGCCGCTGCCGCCGACGAGACCGTCGAAGTTGTTGCCGGGATAGTTGGTCCAGGGCGCGTCGAACTGCGACACAGCCTTACCCATGGTGAAACCAGCGAACTGGATGAAGGCGTAGTACACGCCGAGCGAACCAGCCGAGGTGTTGCCGTCGGTGCCGTTGACCGAGCCACCGCCCGAACCAAAGAGCGACGTGGTGGTCGCGCCAGGGGTCGTGGCAGTCGCCAGCGCACCGCTGTAGGCCGTCGTGCCCGTTGCACTGCCGGTGCCGACGTAGTTGCCAGTCGTCCACGAGAAGACGCCATCGAAGAACGTGCGGACCACGCCGTATTCGGTCGCGGTGCGCGTGTCGATGTTGAGGTCTTCACGAGCGCGCATGGTGTAGTAGTTCGTCAGACGGTTGCGTGCACCGTTGGCGCCCTGGGTCGAGACGTTCTGGTTCAGGGTAAAGTCCGAGTTGGTGCCCAGCGCGACTTCGGCGCGCAGGTAACCACCCAGCTTGATGCAGGTGTCAGTGCCCGGGATGTAGTAGAATCCAGCACCGTACAGGGAGCAGATCTTCACGTATTCGACCGCTTTGGCCTTCACGGGGAGATCGGCTGCCTGCGCTCCGCCCACGGCGATAAGACCCGCCGCTGAGCCGAGCAAAAGGCTCTTAACCAACTTCATGTTAAACCTCCAAGTTGCTCTTCAGGGAAGGTCACTGACCGGACGGCCAATTTCCCAACCCCCTTTAAATCACCGCTTGAGCCACTTCGCGCCTTCGGACACACCCGCGGAACGCGAGGGACTTAAGCGAAAGACCTAAACGGGACGACCTCGGGATGCCCCCCTCCGTCGCTCAGTCACAATTACCGAACGTCCTTGCACACACAACAAGAGAACGCTCCGGAACGGGCCTATGAAACGCGTTTTCCGACATGTGTTGCACAAATAACACGCAGATGTGATCAAAGCGCCCGCACAAGCCATTGAATTTATTTATGTTTTTCTGGCGGTTCCATTTGCCCCCGAAACTCCCGCTGGGTGACCGCAGGCGTGGAGAAGCACTGTTGCGGTTCTGACGCCATCGAATCGCGGCGTCTCGAAAGACTCAGCAGGATGTGCCGTCGCTCCAAGAATCGGTCGGTAATCGGTCGGTAATCGGTCGGCAATCGGTCGGTCTGGAAAGGCGGCGCCGCTTTCGGCGGGGACCGTCGCTGGGTTGGCTGATCGGTTCCTGTCCAGAAA
>NZ_JBFULT010000053.1:0-23208 GCF_054049755.1 Bradyrhizobium sp. P5_C11_2 | reverse complement strand
ACATAAGGCATGGCAGTGCCGTTTGCAAGAGGGCACGCCCGCGCCGCTATTCCCCGCCAAGGAGCTGCGCGCGGAACGCGCGCGGCGATAACCCGGTCGTTGCCGTATAGACCCGGCTGAAATAGGCGGGGTCCTCGAAACCGAGCGCGTAGGCAATCGTCGAGACCGGCAGGTTGGTGTAGACGAGGTTGCGCCGCGCCTCGCGGATCAGCCGGTTGAGAATGAGATGCGAGGCGGTGTCGCCGGTCGCCGCGCGGGTCACCCGGTTGAGGTGGGTCGGCGTGATCGACAGCGCCTTCGCGTAGTCCGCAACGCTCCAGCGCTCCAGATGGTGCTGCTCCAGCAGCGCCTCGAAGCGGCGGAACAGGCCGGTCTCGGTCGTTCCATTGCCGCCATTCTCGCCCACGAGCGCGCGCGCGACGAGGCCGATCATGGCCGCCGACAGCGCGCGCAGCACATGCGCCCGGCCGAAATCGCGCGCGGCGTGCTCGGCGAAGATCTGCTTCATGGTGGCACGGATCTGCGGCGTGCCGCGCAGCACGGCCGATCGTGACAAGGCTCCGCGCAGGCCCTCCGAAGCGAGCAGCGCCTCGTCCAGGATCTCCGCGGCGATGGTCAGCACCCAGCCTTGCGTTCCCGGTACGAAGTGGAAGCCGTGGACGTGGCCGACCGGCACGTTGACGATCTGCATCGGCCGGAGCGGCACCACGCGCCCGTCGAGTGTCGCCTCGCCGCCGCCGCGCTCGATCAACAGCACCTGGTGCAGCCGGGCGTGGCGGTGCACGGCCAGCGTCCAGTCGTGCAGCACCGAACGGGACGCGATCGTCTCGCAATGCACGACATCCGGCAGGTCGCCGGACTCGCCGAACAGGTTGTAGACCCGGATCGCCGGGGCTGGGACTGCGGTTCTCATGTTCGAATTGTACAAGACAAAGGCCGATCCCTCCATCGGTAAGCAGCGAAAAACCTGCAAAAAAAGCCCGAACGGGAGGACGCGAAAATGAAAGTTCAGGTCTGCATCATCGGCGGTGGGCCGTCCGGGCTGCTGTTGTCCCAGTTGCTGCATCTGAAGGGCATCGACACGGTCGTGCTGGAAAAATACAGCCGCGACCACGTGCTGGCCCGCATCCGCGCCGGCGTGCTCGAGCATGGCTTTGCCAAGCTGATGCGCGAGGCGCAATGCGGCGAGCGGATGGACCGCGAAGGCGAGATCCACAGGGGATTCGAGATCGCCCATGACGGGGTGCTCTCCCAGATCGATCTCTACAAGCATTCCGGCGGCAATTCGGTGCTGGTCTACGGCCAGACCGAGCTGACGCGCGACCTCTACGACGCGCGCGACCGGCTCGGCGGCAAGGTCGTGCACAACGCCGAGGACGTCACGCCGCACGACCTGGCATCGGACCGGCCCTACGTGACCTACCGCTCGAACGGCGAGACCGTCCGCGTCGATTGCGACTACATCGTCGGCGCCGACGGCTTTCACGGCGTCAGCCGCAGATCGATTCCGAAGGACGTGCTGCGTGAATACGAAAAGGTCTACCCGTTCGGCTGGCTTGGGGTGCTGTCGCGTACCAAACCCGTGTCGCCGGAGCTGATCTATGCGAAGCACGAGCGCGGCTTTGCGCTTTGTTCCCTGCGTTCCCAGGTGCTCAGCCGCTACTACGTCCAGGTGCCGCTGACCGACAAGGTTGAGGACTGGAGCGACGATGCGTTCTGGGCCGAGCTGAAGCGCCGGTTGCCGGACGAGGTCGCCGCGCGCCTGGTCACGGGGCCCTCGATCGAGAAGAGCATCGCGCCGCTGCGCAGCTTCGTCGCCGAGCCGATGAGCTATGGCGGGCTGTTCCTCGCGGGCGATGCCGCCCACATCGTGCCGCCGACCGGCGCGCGCGGACTGAACAGCGCCGCCTCCGACATCTATTATCTCTATCACGCCATGCTCGCGCATTATCAGAATGGCGACGATTCAGGGCTCAAAGGCTATTCGGCCAAGGCGCTCGCCCGGATCTGGAAAGCGCAGCGCTTCTCGTGGTGGATGACGATGCTGCTGCATCGCTTCCCCGATCGGCTCGAATACGAGGATCGGCTTCAGCAGACGGAGCTGGAATATCTGTTCTCGTCGGAGACGGCACAGCGGCTGCTGGCGGAGAATTATGTGGGGCTGCCGTTCTAGCTAGCGCGAGATGATTTGGGAGAGGGCGAGCGCCGCTACTTCCCTTCGAGCGCGTTGACCGGTGTCCAGTCCGGTGACGGTGGATTTATGGCATACGCTCTCGCGCGCTTCGCAAACAAAGCTGATGCCGGATCGGTCGCTGCCACGCTCTCGAACGCATCGACCGCCTTGGCAAACTCATGCCCCCGCCAGCACGCCAGCCCCTGCGCATACGCTGCGGCAATCTTCGTCTGCTCGCCGCTCTCTGAACCCTTCTCCGCCAGCGGCTCGAACACCTTGATCGCTTCGCCACGTCCAAGCACCCTGATCGCGTCGAGCTCGCGCCAGGCGAAGGTGTCGCCGGTCTGGGCGACAGTGGCCTCCGACGCCATGATCGCGGTGCCGTAATATTTGTTGGCGCCCTCGAGCCGCGAGGCGACGTTTACGGTGTCGCTCATCACGGTGTAGTTGAAGCGGCGGCGCGAGCCGATATTGCCGACCACGGCCTCGCCGCTGTTGAGCCCGATGCGATGCGACAGGCCGCGGCCGGCGAAGGCGGCGTTGCTCGCGTTGAGTTCGGCCAGCTTGTCGTGGCACTTCAGCGCCGCGCGCACCGCGTTGCGCGCGTGCGCGGGATCGTCGGCGGGGGCGCCGAACATGGCGACGATGGAATCGCCGATATATTTGTCGACATAGCCGCCATGGCCTTCGATGATGTCGGTCATCGCCGACAAATATTCGTTCATCAAGGTCACCAGCTCGCCCGGCGTCATCGCCTCGGCGATGGAGGAGAAGCCGCTGAGGTCGGAGAAGAACATGGTGACGTTGCGCATCTCGCCGCCGAGCGCCGGCATCTTGCCGGAGGCAACCATGGTGTCGATGACCTCGGGCGCGAGGTAGAACGCGAAGCTCTTGCGCAGAAAACGCTCCTCGCGGTCGGCTACGACGAAGCGGTAGCCGATCATCATTGCGAGCGCGGCAAGGCTTGCGAGCGCAGGCTCCGCCAGCGGCAGCGCCAAGGCATGAACGAACGCCCCGACGGCGACCGCGGCGTATACGGCGGTGAGGGCGAACCACGCGACCAGCGCGCCGCCCGGTGCAAGCATGCAGGCCGCGCAGGCAACGATGGCCGCGAACATGATCGTTAGAATGGTCCGCAGCGGAAAGCCGAGTTCCGTCACGGCATCGCGCTCCATCAGATTTCGAACCGCGGTGGCATGCACGAAGACACCGGCAACGTCGCTGCGGGCCTTCTGCGCGAAGCCCGCCGGGGCAGGCAGGGCGCATCGCGGCGCCGGCGTTCCGTCATATCCGCCGAGCAGACGCATCGAGGTGATCTTGCGGTCGTCGAAATTGAGGACGGTGCCGAGCAGCACGACCTTGCCGTCGAAGGCGCGGCGGAAGAAATCGCGGTCGCCTTTCTCGACGCAGGCGCGCAGGTCGGCGAAGGAATAGGTCGGCACGTCGCGGCCCATGCCGCGGAAGTTCAGCGTCAGCGTGTTCGGCACCGGGCTTGGGACCGCATAGCCCGACAACACCGTCGCGCCGGACGGCGCAGTCTCCGGCTTCGCGCCGAGCGCGCGCGCGGCCAGCTCGACGGCCATTGCGGGGACCGGCCTGCCGTTTATCGAAAAGCTCAGCGGCATCCGCCGGATCACGTGGTCGGTGTCGGTATGGACGTTGAGCGCGCGGATGTTGTTGCGCACCGCCACTTGCTGTGCGCGATAGGGCACGTCCGGATGGTCGTTGCTCAGGATATCGCCGAGCACCAGTTTGCCGGTGTCCGATATTTGTCGCAGGGCGATCAGAAAGTCGCGGTCGAATCCCTTCATGCGGTCGCCGAGCGGCGCGTCGCCGAAGGGAATCTCCGACTGCTCGATCGAGCTGGGAAAGATGACGTCGAAGCCGGTCACCCTGGCGCCGCCCTCAGTGATGCTTCCGAGCACGCGGCCGATCTCGCGCGTCCAGGTCAGCGTCGGCGATCCCTTGAAGGGCGGCGTGTCGTAGGTCTCGCCGTCGATCGCCACGACGACGACAGGTGACGTGGCGGGATCGCGGCGGTCGCCGACGAGCTTGCCGCGCATGGCCGTGAGGATGTCGAGCGAGAGGCCTTGCAGCGTCTGAAGCGGCGGGGACGTGAAGGCCGCGCCCGCAAGGAGCGCAATCAGGATCGCCGCAACGATGTCCCCCCTGCCAATCCGCCGCATCGCGTCGACGCGGGCCGCCTATTCGAGCCGCAGCAGGCGGCCGACGATCGGCGTCGGCGACGAGGTGGCACTGGCGTCGACCTGGAAGGCGTAGCGCTTGGTGCCGAGGATCGCGAGATAGGTGCCGCCCGGGGTCAGCGACTTTCCGGCTTTGGCGAGGTCGTAGAACTTGCCGCCGATCATGATGTCGTTCTTGAGCGGCACGCTGATGCTGGGCTCCTTGCCGTCGGTGCGCTCGATGACCAGCGTGCTGCCGCTCTTGGCCTGGACCAGCGGCGCGACGCCGTAGATCGTGGGCAGCTTTGCCGGAGCGCCGCCCTTGGTGTCGGATCGCATGGTCCGGAACGTGGTCGCGGCACTCTGGTTCGCCTCGCGCTCGGAGAGCTGCGCCGCGTTGGTGTCGCAGGGCACCTTGACGCGCTGCACGTTGCCGAGCTGTACGGTGCTCTGCTCGGCGCCGACCAGGACGACGCCTTCGCTGATCGTCTCACGCAGGCAGGATTTCAGATAGCCGAGCGTGATGCTCGCCTTCGGGCCGAGCTTGATGATCTTGCCCGGCGCCACATAGTCCATGAATTGGATGCCGTCGACCTTGCCCTGTACATCCTCGACGATCGCGGTCGGGGTTTCCGCCAAGGCGGGGGCGGCGAGACAGAACGCGCCGACAACGGCGCCGACCAGGCTTTTCATGGGAATTCTCATCCAATTCGACCGATCCACGACCGGTCCCCGTCCTGATGCTTAGCAGCGCCGCGCCCAGACAAGTGTGACCGGAATCACTCTTTGATATTGGTGCACTCTATCAGGAACTGGTTCAAACCGGCGAACGGAGAAAGTGGAGCCGTGGCAAGCTCTTGCCCGGACCGGCGTCAGGCCGCCGGAATCGCCTCGGGCGTGCGGTCCTCGACCGGGCGGCTCTCGGCCGTTGTCATTATAAAGGGTGAGAGCACGGCCTCGGCCTTCTGAAACGGCGTTGCCGCTGCCCGGCCGCGATCTCCACGACCTCGCTCCAACGCGACAGGAAAGCCTCGACGCATTCGGGATCGAACTGCCGTCCCTGGTTTTCGACCAAATAGTCGCGTGCGGCCTCGAGCGGCATCGGCTCCTTATATGGCCGCCGCGTCGTCAGGGCGTCGAAGACGTCGGCGACCGCGACCACGCGCGCGGCGACCGGGATCGCGTCCGCCTTGAGGCCGTGCGGATAGCCCGTGCCGTCCCAGCGCTCGTGATGGCCTGCGGCAATTTGCGCGCCGAGCTGGATCAGCTCGCAACCGGAGTCCGCCAAAATCCGCTCGCCGATCGTGGCGTGGGTCCGGATCACCGCCATCTCCTCGTCGGTCAGCCTGCCGGGCTTGAGCAGGATATTGTCGGGAATGGCGACCTTGCCGACGTCGTGCAGCGGCGCGGCGAGATAGATGTCCCGGCAGAGCCGGGCCGGGAGGCCGAGCTGCTCGGCGATGATGCGGCTGTAGCGGGCGACCCGCAGCGTATGCTCGCCGGTGTCGTTGTCGCGGTATTCGACCGCGAGCGCGAGCCGTAGGATGATCTCCTCCTCGCGCTCGCCGAGCTTCTGGGTCGCGGCCGCGACTGCGCTCGCCAGATCGGCGGCACGGTCGTTCTGCTTGCGCACGGCTGCACCAAGGCGCACCAAATTGCGCAGGCGCACCGTCATCTCGACGCTCTGTGGCTGTTTCGGTAAGAAATCGGTTGCACCAGCCTGCAGCGCTTCCATCTTGACGTCGTCGGTCTGTCGCGAGGTGATCATCGCGATCGGGATGTCGGCACAGCCGGGCAGGGTGCGGAAGGCGCGAATGAAGCTGATGCCGTCCATATGCGGCATCTCGTAGTCGACCAGCACGAGATCGAAGACGCGCTCCCGCGCGCAGGCCAGCGCTTCCACGGGATCGAGGAAGGTGGTGGCCTCGACCCGACCGTCGGCCTCGATATGACGTTTCAGGAAGTTGAGGACGGAGCGGCTGTCGTCAACCAGGAGCGCTTGGGTCAGCATCGGGGCCGCGGCTCTCTTCGCTGGCAAAGGCACGAACCCAAGCCATAACCCGATGAAATTTAACGCGGAGCAAATGCGCGCGCCGGGGGTGACGCTGCGGGTATGCGCGCATCGCATGAGATTTCAACCGGCTATGCACGTTTGGATGCGGTTGCGCGAACTCCCGGGGAATGTGACCCGTAGTTGTACGGAGCGTTGCGTTAGGGGTTTGCTCATTCGATTCGCGTCAAACGTGTATCGGAATTCAGCAAAGGCGGGCAGCGATGGCGCTCAATCCGACGGAGCCAAAGTGGTCGTTGCGGTTGCCCGCCGATTGCAGCATCGCGGCCATTCGTAGCGTCTATGACCTCATTCGCGAGGCGTTCGGCCGCCAGGAACGGCTCGAGATCGATTGCTCCAGCGTCGACAAGGCCGACGTGACCTCGATCCAGCTCCTGCTGTCGACCGCCAGAACCGGCGAGGCCCAGGGCCGCCCGGTGGTGCTGACCTCCTTCTCCCAGTCGCTGCGCAACACCCTTCACCGTGCCGGCTTCGCCAGCGAGGCGATGATCGATCAGCATTTCCCGCAAAAGAAAGATGGCGCCTAATGGCCACGATTCTGACCGTCGACGATTCCCCCAGCATTCGGCAGATGATCAAGGTCGTGCTCGAGCCGGCCGGTCACAGCGTGATCGAGGCCGGCGACGGCGCGCAAGGCCTCGCCAAGGCGCAGGCCAGCAAGCTCGACCTCGTCATCACCGACCTTAATATGCCCGTCATGAACGGGCTGGAGCTGATCCGGGCGCTGCGCAAGCTGCCGAGCGCGGTCGGCATGCCCATCGTGTTCCTGACCACCGAATCCAACGATACGGTGAAGCAGGAGGCCAAGAGCGCCGGCGCCACCGGCTGGATCACCAAGCCGTTCAAGCCGGAGCAGTTGCTCGCCGTCGTCGCCAAGCTGGTGCGTGCATGAGCGCGATGGACCCGACCGAGGTCTTTCGCCAGGAAGCCAGCGAGCTGTTCGAGGTCCTGGAAGGGGCCCTGCTCGACCTCGGCCTGCGTCCCGACGACCGCGAGCTGGTCGATTCCGCCTTCCGCGCCCTGCACACCATCAAGGGCTCGGGCGCCATGTTCGGCTTCGACAAGGTCGCCTCCTTCACCCACGAATTCGAGACCGCGTTCGACCGTGTCCGCAAGGGCGAGATCAAGCCGACCCAGGAGCTGATCTCGGTCGCGCTCGCCGCCAAGGACTATATCCGCGCGCTGATCGAGGACCCCCAGTCGACCGACGACGTCATCGGTGAAGGGATTCTCGACGACCTCAGGCGCTTCGTGTCATTTGACCAGCCTGATGCTCCGGTCGCCGAGATCGCGGAAGCGCCGCCACTGGCCCCTGGCGAGAGCAAGCAGGCCGGCTGGCATCTCCATCTTGAATTCGAATCCCACATCCTGCGCAACGGCTCGAACCCGCTCGATCTCCTGGAAGATCTCTGCAAGCTCGGCCCCTGCTTCGTCGTGCCGATCACCGATGGAATCCCGTTCCTCGACGAACTGGAGCCGGCCGACTGCTATCTGAAGTGGGACGTCAAGCTGCACGCGGCCTGCGACAAGGACGCGATCGACGACGTCTTCATGTTCGTCTCGGACGAGATGAAATTGACGCTGTCGCCGCTGGAGCATGTCGAAGCGCCCGCGCCGATGCCGCTGTTTCAGCTCCTCGACGAGGAGCCGGCTCCTGCGGCCGAGTTGGCCGCGCCGGTGGTCGAGGTTGCTGCCGCGCCGGTCGCTACGCCGCCCGTCGTCAAGGCCGAGCCGAAGCCGGAACCCAAATCTGAACCGAAGGCCGAGGGCAAGCGCGACGAGCGCGGCATCGCCACCGTTCGCGTCCAGGCCGAGCGCCTCGACGAGTTGATGGACCGGGTCGGCGAACTTGTGATCGCTCAGGCGCGGCTGACCCAGCTCGCCGCCTCCGGCTCCGACCTCTCGATCAAGATGATCGCCGAGGAAATCGAGCGCCTCGCCTCGTCCTTGCGCGACACCACGATGGGCGCGCGCATGGTGCCGATCGGCTCGCTGTTCGGCCGCTTCCGCCGCCTGATTCACGATCTGTCGCGCGATCTGTCGAAGCCGGTCGAATTCGTCACCACGGGCGAGGACACCGAACTCGACAAGACCATGATCGAATGCCTGGCCGATCCGCTTGTGCATCTGATCCGCAACGCCATCGACCACGGCATCGAGGATACCGCGACCCGCAGCGCCGCCGGCAAGACCGAGCAGGGCCGGATCGAGCTCGCCGCCGTTCATTCCGGCGCCCAGGTGCTGGTCACCGTGAAGGACAATGGCGGCGGCCTCAACACCGCGCGCATTCGCGCCAAGGCGGAAGAGCAGGGGCTGATCGCGGTCGGCGCCGTGCTCTCGGATCACGAGATCCACCAGTTCCTGTTCCATCCGGGCTTCTCCACGGCGCAGACCATCTCGGCGCTGTCGGGCCGCGGCGTCGGCATGGACGTGGTCAAGCGCACCATCGAGAACATGCGCGGCTCGATCGATCTGTCGACCAGGCCGGGCCAGGGCACCACCGTGACGCTGCGCCTGCCGCTGACGCTCGCGATCATCGAAGGTCTCCTGATCCGTGTCGGCGAGGGCCGCTACATCATCCCGCTGTCGGCGGTGGAGGAATGCGTCGAGCTGACCGCCGAGGACGAGCGCTCGCGCGGCCGCAACTTCCTCAATGTGCGCGGCAATCTCGTGCCGTTCCTGCGCCTGCGCGAGATCATGACTGCGTCGGGCGCCCCGGACCGGCACCAGAAGACCATCATCATCTCGACCGGCGAGAGCCGCGTCGGGCTCGTCGCCGACCAGATCATCGGCAACCACCAGACCGTGATCAAGTCGCTCTCCAAGCTGCACTCGGACGTCACGATCTTCTCCGGCGCGACCATCCTGGGTGACGGCACGGCGGCGCTGATCCTCGACGTCGCACAGCTGGTCGCGCTGGCGCAGTCCAGGGTCGAAAAACACATCAGCGAGGCGGCGTGATGAACGAGACGCGGACCGGCGAGCATCAGGCGGACGCGATGCAGGTCGTGATGATCGGTCTCGGCGAGGAGAAGTTCGCGCTCGACGCGGGCCTGGTGCGCGAGATCATCGATCCCGTGCCGGTGACCAGGGTCGCCGGCGCCCGATCCTTCGTTCCGAGCGTGATCAACGTGCGCGGCAATGTGATTCCGCTCGCGGACCTGCGCATCCGTTTCGGCATGCCGCAACTCGAGGACTCGGCCGACACGCGCATCGTCGTCATCGAGATCGAGCTCGACGGCGAGCCGGTGATGGTCGGCGTGACCGCCGACAAGGTCTACGAGGTCACGGAGATCTCGCAGACCGACGTGCAGCAGACGCCGCGCGTCGGCATGCACTGGAAGCCGGAGTTCATTCGCTTCATCGCCAAATGGCGTGAAGAGTTCGTCATCGTTCCCAACATGGAACGCATTCTGAATTGAAATGAGGTCCCACGGGCGGGACTTGGACTGGGGTAGGGGCTGGAAATGAGATTTACGGTCAAGGCAAAGCTTGCCAGCGCGTTCGGCGTGGTCCTGTTGCTCTCGATGGCGGCGGGCGGCCTCGCTTATGTGAAGCTGAGCGAAATGATCGACACCGCCGATAGCCTGGTGTCGCGCGCCAACCGGATGGACCGTGCAGCGGAAATCGAGAAGGGAATCCTGCTCCAGGTTCGCGCCGAGAAGAACCTCCTTCTCGCCCCTGACAGCGAAGGGGATCGCTTCCTCGCTGAGATCGCCAAGCAGCGCGAGACACTCCTGAGGCTCAAGGAAGAGATTCACGCGGCGGCTTCCCCCGAAGGCAAGAAGCTCCTCGACAATTTCGGCGCCGCCTATGCGCGGATGAATGCAGTTCAGGATGAAGCCCTCAAGGCCGCGCGGACCGACAAGGCAAAGGGCGCCGAGCGCTCCATGACCGATGTCCGCAAGGCCGTCGGCGAGGCGATGGAAGCCGCCAACGTCTACGTCACCAACGTCAAGAAGAACATGGCCGCTCAGGCGGCCCAGGCTCACGAGGACGGTAATCGGGCTCAGTTCCTGCTGATCTCGGCCGTGCTTGTATCGCTTGCGGTCGGCCTGATCGCCGCGATCTGGATTTCCATCAGCATCGCCCGCGGCCTCGGCCGCGCGGTCGGGCTCGCCGGCGCGGTTGCCAATGGCGACCTCAGCGAGATGATCAAGGTTTCCAGCAATGACGAGATCGGTGACCTCACCAAGTCGCTGAACGTCATGGTCGAGAAGCTTCGGCAGATCGTCGAGGAAGCCCTGACCGCCGCGCAGAACGTCTCGGCCGGCAGCCAGGAGCTCTCCGCCAGCGCCGAGCAGCTGTCGCAGGGTGCGACCGAGCAGGCGTCGTCCGCGGAGGAAGCCTCCTCCTCGATGGAGGAGATGGCCTCGAACGTGAAGCAGAACGCCGACAACGCCAACCAGACCGAGAAGATCGCTGCGCAGTCGGCCAAGGACGCCGAAGCCAGCGGTGTCGCCGTGGGCCGCGCCGTCGAGGCGATGCAGACCATCGCCGCGAAGATCACCATCGTGCAGGAGATCGCGCGCCAGACCGACCTGCTCGCGCTCAATGCCGCGGTCGAAGCCGCGCGCGCCGGCGAACACGGCAAGGGCTTTGCGGTGGTCGCCTCCGAAGTGCGCAAGCTCGCCGAGCGCAGCCAGGCCGCGGCCGCCGAGATCGGCACCTTGTCGACGGAGAGCGTGAAGGTTGCCCAGGAAGCGGGCGGCATGCTGTCCAGGCTCGTGCCGGACATCAAGAAGACCGCCGAGCTCGTCCAGGAGATCACCGCGGCCTGCCGCGAGCAGGACGTCGGCTCGGCCCAGATCAACCAGGCCATTCAGCAGCTCGACAAGGTCGGCCAGCAGAACGCCAGCGCCTCCGAACAGGTGTCCTCGACCTCGGAAGAGCTCGCCTCGCAGGCCGAGCAGCTCCAGTCGACCATCTCGTTCTTCCGGATCGAGCACGCCGGACGCGGCGAGGGCGCCGCGCCTGCGCCGATCGATCGTGCCGTCACCCAGCTCCGTGCCAAGGCGGCGCACATGGCAACCGTCGATCGTGGCAAGAAGAAGCCCGTGGCCGCCCGCCAGCCGGCGCGCGCATTGAAGGTCGCGGGCGGCGGCGGCTTCGCCTTCGACATGCATGACGGCGAAGACGACCGCGACGCCGAATTCCAACGCTGATCAATCGGTCCGGCCTTGCGCCGGACCGCGCTCATTCGCAAACCTTCGGATCCCTGGATCGCATCATGGCCGCAACCTCGCAATATCTGACGCTCGGGCTCGCCGGCGAGACGTTCGGCATCAGCATCCGCAACGTCCGCGAAATCCTCGACATGCGGCCGATCTCGCGCCTGCCGCACGCGCCGAACTTCCTGCTCGGCATGATCGACGTGCGCGGCAGCGGCTATCCGATCGTCGACCTCCGGACCAAGCTCGGCCTGCCGAACGTGCCGGCCACCGAAGCCACCCGCATCATCATTCTCGACGTGCCGATGAAAGGCCGCCTGGTCGGCGTCGGCTTCGTCGCCGATTGCGTGTTCGAGGTCACCGACATCGACGAGCAGGCGATCGAGCCCGTGCCCGAGGTGGGCGGCAAGTGGCAGTCCGACTATGCCGCCGGCATCGGACGCAAGGGCGAGAAGTTCGTCGTCATTTTCGATCTCGCCAAGCTGATGGCGAATGACGAGATCCCGGACGGGCGTGATGCGGCTGCGGATGCTCCCCGCGCCGCCTGAGTTTGCAAGAGTGAAGCGTGGTCAAGCGTAGCACCTCAATTCGAACCAACGAGACCAAAATGAGATTCACCGTCAAAGCCAAGCTTGCCAGTGCCTTCGGCGTCGTCATCCTGCTTTCCATGATTGCCGGTGCGGTCGGCTACATGAAGCTGTCGGACATGGTCGGCACCACCGAGCTTCTGGTCAGCCGTGCGGGCCGCATGGAGAAGGCCGCCGAGCTCAAGGAAGGCATCCTGCTGATGGTGCGCGCGGAGAAGAACTCCATCCTCGCGACGTCTGACGCGGACTATGACCAGTTCGTCACCGACCTTGCCAAGAACCGTGAACAGCTCACCAGGTCCAAGGACGAGATTCACGCTGCCGCCAGCGAGGGCGGCAAGAAGCTGATGGATGCGTTCTCGGCCGCCTTCGCCAAGCTGAACGCCTATCAGGAGGAGACTGTCAGGCTCGCGAAGACCGATAAGCCGAAGGCTCTGGATCGCTCCATGCATGACGGCCGCAAGGTCGTGGCAGACGCGATCGAGGCGGCTGACGGCTATATCAAGAACGTCAAGAAGAACATGGCCGAGCAGGCCGAACAGGCGAAGCAGGACGGCGCCCGCGCCGAAATGCTGCTGATAAGCCTGGTGATTGCCTCGCTATTGATCGCCGCAGTCGCAGCGACCTGGATCGCTGTCAACATCAGCCGGGCGCTGGCGCAGGCCGTCGGCCTCGCCGACGCTGTGGCGATCGGCGATCTCAGCCACAAGATCGAGTCTTCCAGCAATGACGAAATCGGTGATCTCATCAAGTCGCTGAACGCGATGACGGTGAACCTGAATGCGACTGCGGCCCTTGCCAACGCGATCGCGCAGGGCAATCTCATGGTTGAGGCCAAGCCGCAGTCGGACAAGGACACGCTGGGCCTTGCCCTCGAGCGCATGGTGGAAAAGCTCCGCCAGATCGTGTCGGAAGCCCTGACCGCGGCACAGAACGTCTCGGCCGGCAGCCAGGAGCTCTCCGCCAGCGCCGAGCAGCTGTCGCAGGGCGCGACCGAGCAGGCCTCGTCCGCGGAAGAGGCCTCCTCCTCGATGGAGGAGATGGCCTCGAACGTGAAGCAGAACGCCGACAACGCCAACCAGACCGAGAAGATCGCGGCGCAGTCCGCCAAGGATGCCGAGGCCAGCGGCGCTGCCGTGGGACGCGCCGTCAATGCGATGCAGACCATCGCCGAGAAGATCACGATCGTGCAGGAGATCGCGCGGCAGACCGACCTGCTCGCGCTTAACGCGGCGGTCGAGGCCGCGCGCGCCGGCGAGCACGGCAAGGGCTTTGCGGTGGTCGCCTCCGAAGTGCGCAAGCTCGCCGAGCGTAGCCAGGCCGCGGCGGCCGAGATCGGCACGCTGTCGACCGAAACCGTCAAGGTCGCGCAGGAAGCCGGCAACATGCTTGCCAAGCTTGTGCCTGATATCAAGAAGACCGCCGAGCTGGTCGAGGAGATCACCGCGGCCTGCCGCGAGCAGGACGTCGGCTCGGCCCAGATCAACCAGGCCATCCAGCAGCTCGACAAGGTCGGCCAGCAAAACGCCAGCGCCTCCGAGCAGGTGTCCTCGACCTCGGAAGAGCTCGCCTCTCAGGCCGAGCAGCTCCAGTCGACGATCGCCTATTTCCGCATCGAGCAGGGCGCGAAGGGCCATGCGGCTGCGCCGATCGACCGTGCCGTGAGCCAGCTGCGCACCAAGGCCGCGCACATGGCGGCTGCCGATCGCCCGGCCAGGAAGCCTCAGGCCAAGACGGCGCGTGCCGTGAAGGTTGCGGGCGGCGGGGGATTCGCTTTCGACATGGCCGACGGCGAAGACGATCGGGACGCCGATTTCCAGCGTTAGGAGGTCTGAGGGATCGACCCGTCCTTCCCGGACGGGCCGATCCGTCTGCAACGGTTGCGTGAGATAGCAGGATACAAGATGGCCCATACGGCCCCAGGTTCAGTGCAGGCGGTGACCCCGGGCCCGGGCAGGCGCTCATGATGTCCATGCCCGCTGTGCAGGATACGGCCGTCCATCTGTCGGACCGTCACTTCCGGACCATTGCCGAGCTGATCGAAGGCCAGGTCGGCATCAAGCTGCCGCAGGGCAAGCGGCTGATGCTGGAAGGACGGTTGCACAAGCGCGTGCGGGCGCTGAACTTTTCCGATCTCAACGAGTATGTCGACAACCTGTTCGAGGCGAACCATTTCGACACCGAGCTGACCCATCTCATCGATGTGGTGACGACCAACAAGACCGACTTCTTCCGCGAGCCGCAGCATTTCACCTTCATGAGGGACGCCGCCGTCCCGGCTCTGCTCAAGCTGCACGGACGCAGGAACGCGAACCTGAAGATCTGGAGCTCGGCGAGCTCCACCGGCATGGAGGCCTACACGGCGGCCATGGTGCTCGACGACATGACGCGGACCGGATCGCGGTTTCAGTTCCGCATCCTCGGTACCGACATCTCGACCGCGGTGCTGCGTCTTGCCAGGACTGCGATCTACACCCGCGATGTGCTGGCGCCGGTGCCCGAGCAGTTCCTGAAGCGATATTTCCTGTCGTCACGTGACAGGTCGCGCGGCGAGGTGCGGGTGGTTCCGGAATTGCGGCGCATGACGCATTTCATGCGGATGAACCTCATGGATACGTCCTACCCGGTCGACCGGGACGTCGACATCATCTTCTGCCGCAACGTCCTGATCTATTTCGAGCGCGAGACCCAGCGCAAGGTGATCGAGCAATTGTGCAACCATTTGCGGCCCGGCGGCTATCTGCTGGTCGGACATTCGGAATCGATGATTCACAGTGCCGTGCCGGGATTGAAGCAAGTTCAGCCCACCATTTTCCAGGTCTGATTGGAGCGCCGCCCAAAATGCCGCAGGGAAAGGTTCGCGTCCTGATCGTGGACGATTCGGCGTCGGTGCGCCAAATCCTCCAATCCATCCTCAACGACGATTCCGACATCGAGGTGATGGGAACGGCCTCGGATCCGTTCGCCGCGGCGCGTCGCCTCCAGAACGAGATCCCCGACGTCATGATTCTCGACATCGAGATGCCGCGCATGGACGGCATGACCTTCCTGCGCAAGATCATGGCGCAGCGTCCGATTCCCGTGATCATCTGCTCCTCGCTCACCGAGGAGGGCTCGAACGTGATGTTCGAGGCGTTCGAGGCCGGCGCCGTCGACATCGTGCCGAAGCCGAAGATCGACACAAGGCAGGCGCTGCTGGAGTGCTCGACGCGGCTGCGCGAAGCCGTCAAGTCGGCGGCGCGCGCACGCGTGCGCCCGCGCACGGAGCGGCGGGCGATCGAGAGGAAGCTGACGGCCGACGCGATCATCCCGCCGCCGGTGCAGGGCCGGACGCGGCCGGCGACGGAAGGCATCGTCTGCATCGGCGCCTCGACCGGGGGAACGGAGGCGCTGAACGACGTGCTGGAGATGCTGCCGCCAAATTGCCCGGGCATCCTCATCGTGCAGCACATGCCGGCAGGTTTCACCGCCGCGTTTGCCAGGCGTCTCGACGGTGTCTGCCAGATCCGGGTCAAGGAAGCCGAGGACGGCGAGCCGGTGCTGCCGGGCTGCGCCTATATCGCGCCGGGTGCCCGTCACATGCTGCTTCAGCGCATCGGCCTGCGCTACCAGATCGCGATCAAGGACGGTCCGCCGGTGTCGCGGCATCGTCCCTCGGTCGACGTGCTGTTCCGCTCGGCGGCCCAGCATGCCGGCGCCAACGCGCTCGGCGTCATCATGACCGGGATGGGCGACGACGGCGCGCGCGGGATGCTGGAGATGCGCAAGCTCGGCGCCTCGACGCGCGCGCAGGACGAAGAAAGTTGCGTGGTGTTCGGCATGCCCAAGGAAGCCATCGCCCATGGCGGTGTCGAGAAGGTGGTCTCGCTGCACCACATCCCGCGCGAGATCATGCACTGGTATCAGGCCGGGCACGCTGCGGTGGCGGGTTGATCGCAATGTCCGCCATTCCGGCCAGCACGCTCACTGAGGCGATCGCCGCGATCGAGGATGTCTCGTCGCGCATCGAGGCCGTGTTCGCGCGCGTCGGTCACGAGCTCGGTCGTGGCCACATCATCTTCAAGGAGCTGAACCAGGGTCTTGCGACGCTCTCCGGCGAGCTGTCCGGCGCCGAGATCGAGGGGGCGGCGACCGCGTTGCAGGAGATCGCCGCGCGACTGAGCGAACTGGCACAGGCGCTACCGGCCGAGAGCGCTCTGCTCGCGACGATCGGCAAGAGCACCGCGGAGGCGTCCTCGCTGCTCAAGCCGCTGTTCAAGCACATCCAGATGATCACCATCATCGCGCGCAGCGCGCGGATCGAGGCGGCTTCGCTCGACGGCGATCGCGAGGGCTTTCTCGCCTTCACGCAGGAGGCCTACGATCTCGGCAAGGCCGTGCAGGGGTCGATCGAGGGCTGCGCGCGGGATCAGCAACGCCTGTCGGAGGCGGTGGCCACCGCGTCCGGCCGGCAGAAGGAATTCGAGGGCCGTTATCGCGATCAACTGGTCTCGGAGAGCGCCGAACTCGGCGCGGCGTATTCGGGATTGCGTGACCAGCGCAGCAAGAGCAGCCATCTCGCCGACCTCGCGAGCGGCAGCACCAGGAAGATCGCCGAGGCGGTGGGCGGCGCGATCATTTCGTTGCAGGCCGGCGACAGCACGCGCCAACGCCTCGAGCACGTCTGTCACGGCCTTGGCCTTGCGTCCGGATCCGGCCCCAGCCTCGTTCCGGAACCGGTCGCGAGCGACGACGGCGCGCGCGCGATCGGCCAGTTGCAGGCGGCCCTGCTCAGGGACGCTCAGCGCGAGTTCGGCGGCGATATCGGCCAGATCGTTCGCGCGCTGACGGCCATCCTGAATGATGCGGGCGGCGTCGTTGGACATGGCCGTGCGCTGTTCGGCGGCGAGGATGACGGGTCGTCGTCGTTTCTGGCGCGTATCAAGCATACGCTGGCGCAGGCCTCGACCCTGATCGCCACCTGCGAGGGCGCCGGCCGTGCGGTCGACGACGCGCTGGCGATCGTCGAGGAGACGCTGGCGAAGTTCCGGGAGGCGATCGCCGGGCTCGCCGAGGCCACGGTCGACATCACCCTGATCGGAATGAATGCGGGTCTCAAGGCCAGCCATCTCGGCAGCCGCGGCAGCGCCTTCGTGGTCATCGCCAACGAGCTCAAGGCGACCGCCGACCAGGTCTCGGCGGGCGCAGGGCGCTTGAGGCCCGTGCTCGACGGCATCGAACGGTCGGCCAATGAGCTGAAGGAGCTGCGCGTGCAGGGCGACCCCACGCAGCTCGCCAAGCTCGAGCCGCAGATTCTCCAGGCGCTGCGCGAGATCGAGGCCGGCAACGAACGGCTCGGCAAGCTGATGAGCCGGCTCGTCGACGAAGGTGCGGAATTCGAGGGTTTGATGAATTCGGCGCAAGGCCTGATGACCACGCTGGGCGAGGGCTCTGCGGCATTGCCTGCGGTCGCCGCGCGTATCGAGACCGCAAGCGCGGCTCGGCAGCGGCCGCAGCCGCAGGCGCAGGACGAGGCGATGCTCGACGCTCTCTTCGCGCGCTACACGATGGAGCGCGAGCGCGACGTCCATCGGGAATTCTTGCGAACGCTCGGGCTGGCCTCGATCGCCGCCACGCGCCGGGTCGAGGCGGTCGAGACCGCGGATGACGGCATAGAATTGTTTTGACGTCTCCTCCGGCGTCGCCTCGCGCGTCGGCCGCAATTTGACGGGTCGGCTTTGCAGGGCGTTAACCGTAGCGGAATGCTCACTGCATCGGTCATTGTCGCGCCCCAGAGTTGGTTGCAAATACGGATGAATTTTACGACGGAAGTTTTTCATGCTGAGAGACGGCAAATACGCTGCCTGGTTCAGGACCCCGCGTGGCCAGGGCACCGGCGTCGTGCATCTGGCCCAGGGGCGGATCTTTGGCAGCGACAGCTTCTTCACCTATGGCGGCTCCTACCAGGTCGATGACCAGCGCTTCACGGCCGTCCTGACCACGCGACGGCATGCCGAGGGCCCGCCGACGGTGTTTGGTCCCGATGAGGTCGAGGTCAACCTCTCGGGCGTATTCAACGGCAAGATGGCGACCTGCTCGGGAACGGCCAGGCAGGCGCCCGAAGTGATGTTCGAGGCGACGCTGATCTACAGCCAGGAGGATGTGCCGGCCGCCGACGACAGAGGCGCCGTCGTGAAGCTCAAGGCCGACAAGCTGCCCAAGGGCCTCGACGGCCGTTCACGGTCGCGCCATCCGTTCACGCCTCCCAAGACGCCCGTTTCCTGAGGCTCCCGCGCTTTAGCTTTGCATTGACGCTGTTGTCGCGAAAACACCCCGCGACCGCACCACGGCAAGAGTGCCTTTAGAGGTGAAATCTAGGTTGGCGCTCATAACAAAAGGGCGGACAGGGACATGCCTCAGATCTGGATGACATATGACGAACTCGCGACACTCAGCGGCTGCAGTGCTGCCGAAGCCCGGCTTCAGGCGCTGCATTTGTCGCTGGATCGCCGCAAAAGCCGCGATGGAAACACCCGCGTCAAGCTGAACCTCGCATTGATGGCCCGGTTCTTCGAAACCATTCGCGAAGCCGAAGTCGACCTCGATGAAGCGATCGCGGCGTTGCGCCAGACCCATCGGCAGATGGCCGGGGTTCTCACGACCGGGCAGGCGGGCTCGACCCGCGGGGTGGCCTAGTTCGCCGCTCCGGCGGCAGTCGGCTCTCTTCGAATCAGGCATAATCGTCCAGCCGGAATTCGGCGCGACCGCCGGTGTTCACACTGGAACGGATCGTGGCCCAAAGCGATCCCGGCTGGGAGGATGCGATGAACAAAGCCGTGTACCTGGCGGGTGCGTTGGTTGTTGCGATCCCGCTCGGCCTCATGACGGCGGCCACCGCCGAAGTGATCAAATTGCAGGCAGAACTCAAGGGCAGCAATGAAGTGCCGCCCAACACGAGTTCCGGTTCCGGCAAGGCGGAGGCGGCCTTCGACACGGGCACGAAGATTCTGACCTATACGGTCACTTATGCCGATCTCAGCGGACCCGCGCTGGGCGCACATTTCCACGGGCCCAGCGACCCCGGCAAGAATGCCGGCATCGCGCTTCCGTTCAAGTCGGCGCAAAGCCCGATCCAGGGCACGGCGACCCTCACCGAGGCGCAGGCTGCGGATCTGTTGGCCGGAAAGTGGTACGCGAACATCCACACGGCAGCCAATCCCGGCGGCGAGCTGCGCGGGCAGATGGCGAAGTAGGGATTTCGCTTCTCCACGCCGTGCGGTGTCGGTTGGCGCAACCGGTATTGGCTGCGCTAAGACGGCGGCCTGGGCAGGAAAGCCAAAATCGTCTGGGCGAGGAGAACGCCGACCGTGCCGCCGGCCGCCTTTTGCAGCACGTCTATGAACCGGGGATCGCGATCCGGCGTCACCGCCTGCAAGACTTCGAGGCCGACTGCGACGGCGACCACGAAGACGCAAGCCAGCTTGACCCGCCCCGGCAGCAGGAAGGACAGCAGGAAGCCCAGCAGGCCGTAGGCGCTGAAGCGCTCGATGACGACGACCCAGTAGGCCTCCGCATGGCCCATGAGCGCGGGCCTGCCCGCGAGCTTGGCAAGCGTGGCATAGATGATCAGCGCGAAGCAGATTCCCGCGGCTGCGATGATGTGGTTGCGGCGCATGGCACCAGCATAGCGGGTCGATCGGCCGGCCGCTTTTGAAAGCGAAGAACATCGTTAAGGTCCCCACACTTCCGAGGGCCGCTTCATCCGGCGGCTCGCGTTGGGACATGTCGTGACGGTACAGCTCGGCAGCCTGTCCGAATTCGGGCCAGCCGGCGCGGTCAGGCCACCAGCGCCGTGTCGTCGATCGGGACTGCGGCCGCAATTGCGGCGGATCGCGAGGCCATCAGCTCGCTGAACTTGGCGAAGGGCAGGGGCGCGGCGACGAGATAGCCCTGGCCCTCTTCGACGCCGCACGAGATCAGCGCGTGGGCCTGCTCCTCGGTTTCGACGCCTTCGGCCACCACCGTCATATGGAAGTCCCGGGCGAGCGCCACCAGCATCTCCACGATCGTCGTGGTCGAGGCGTCCACCGTGATGGTGTCGACGAAGAACTTGTCGATCTTGATGGTGTTGGCACCCAGCCCCTTCAGCCGCGACAACCCGCTGTGTCCGACGCCCACGTCGTCGATCGCGACACGGAAGCCGAAATCGCGCAGCTCGCTCACGACGGCTGCGGCACGCTTGAGATCGTCGAGTTCGTCGCGCTCGGTCACCTCGACCACGATCTGCCGCGCCGAGACTTTTGCCGCGGCGACGGTGGTGCGGAGCGTTTCGACGAAGCCGGCGCTCAACAGGTGCTTCGGCACGACGTTGAGCGAGAGCTTGAACTCCTTATCGGCCTTGAGATGCGACTGGAGATCGGCCAGCGCGCGGCCGAGAATCTGCCAGGTCATGGCTTCGATCCGGCCGCTGGATTCCGCCAGCGGGATGAAATTCATCGGCGGGACCACCGAGCCGTCCTCGCGCAGCCAGCGCGCCAGGATCTCGCAGCCCCTGATCCGGCCGGTCCTCAAGTCGAAGATCGGCTGGTAATACGGCCTGAATTCTCCGCGCGCCAGCGCGCGATCGAGATCGGCGACGGGACCCTCCATGCGCCGGGTGCGCGACAAGAGGATGCCGAACAATACGCCCAGCGCCAGCGCGACCGCCATGGCCGGCCAGTAGGCCTCGCTGTTCCATGTCGACAGCACGGTCTTGTCGATACGGATGACCGTGCGCAGCGGGTAGCGCGCCGAGCTCTTCGCGAACTCGACCGGATGCGGCAGCGCCTTGTCGGCGTCGGGCGTGAACTCGCCGAGCTGTGCGCCGTTGTTGAGGGCCAGCAGCACCTCGCCATGCGCGCGCAGCTCGGCCGGCATGATGTCGAACAGGCTGGCATTGACCCCGAGGATGGCAACCAGCGCCTTCTTGCCGCCGATGTCCCTGAGCACGCCGAGTGCGTCGCCGCCGAACTGTTCGACGCGGAACAGCATCAATCTGGAATCGCGCGAGGCGAGCATGTCGGCGCGGTCGACCCAGCCCTTGTCGAACTCGAGCGTCTCCGAATAGGCCGAGCAGATCACCGAGCCGTCCGAATTGACGAGCCGCACGTCCTTCACCGCGGAGCGCTGATAGACGTGCAGACGGATCGCCTGGAGCGAGGCGGGGTCGCATGTGGCGAGCCCGCGGCCGGCCAGCTCGTCGAGGCTTGCGGCAGCGAAGTCGACGGCGAACTCGGACCGGCGCAGCACCACCTCGGTCAGCTCGTCGAGCCGGCGTGCCTGCTGGTCGTGGATGAACCGCATCGCGGCAAAGTGACCGGCGAGCCCGAACGCCGCCGTGCCCACAAGTACGAGCGCCGCCAGTCTGAATTTCGGCCGTGCCGACGTCATCCCGCCCGAGGGGGTTAAGAAAGATTACGCGAACCCTAACCGGGGAGGGGCTAAGATAAGGTTTAGAGCCAATGCCGGCGGTGGTATGCGGAGCGTGAGCCGGCGCTGACCGTTGCCCAAATTCTTGTCATCGACGGGACTTCGCCGGCCGCGTCAGGCGCGAAGCCGCACGCCTGACGGCATGACGAAGCCGTTCACGGGAACGACGTTCCGTTCAACGCCGATTGTAGGACCAGCCCTTGTCGACATTGGTGGGATAGTGGGCCGCGAAGTACGGATTCTTGACGCAGTTTCGCGAGGGATCAAAAATCCGGTCCGCGCACTCGCGGAAATTCAGGAATCTGCAATCGAAACCGAAGGCGCACCATGGCGCACCGTTCGGAAATCCGAATCGCACGGGAACTTGCGCCGACGCCAGCGAAGGCAGAGCCAGGAGCAAAGCTACGGCGAGTGCGCGGGACAACATGACTGTATTCCTCCAACAAACCGTCGAGCGGATACGGAAGCCAATCGAGCGATCGTTCTCCGCCGGAAAGGGACAACCTTAATCTCGTTGCTGGATAGTCTACCATCCATACGCGGGGAGATCGAGAGCGCCGAAAGCGGTCGGGCTGCGTCGATTGGCCGGCTTCCATTCACGGCTCGATCACGGGAGACGCGCATGTCCGTGAATTGGCGCGCACGGCCGGCGCAAGGGCCGCTAATTCTTCTTGGTGCCCTTGGATTTGAGCGACAGGCCGAGGCGCAGGGCCATGCGCTTGACCGCATCGGGCGAGCGCCCGAGCTGTTTCGCCGCCTCTTCCAGCGAAGTCGAAGACTTGGCCAGCTCCATCAGCCGGCGGTCTTCCTTGAACGACCAGGGCCTACGCGCCATAACCGAACTCATCCTCTCGTCGACACAACGACAAAGCCGCCAAGCGGACCCACGTTCGCTCGACGGCTTTGCTTGGGTGGGGCCGGGCTTGGGGGAGCCCGGTGCCAAGATGGATAAGCGATCCGTCGGAGTTCGCAACAAACAACGCGGATTAAGCTAACTGCTCAACCTTACCGGGATAAATCTGGTGCAAAACGCTCCGTATAACCACGGAGTTTTCGCTAACCAAGTCGCGATCCGTGCGCGCCGATAGCCGCGCTCGAGCATGTTCTGCCACCATGTCCGCTTGTCGCAGAACCGATGGACGATCCTCGCAAGCCCGTTCCCGCCTCGAGCCGACGGGCCGGTATGCCTCGTTGCGCGAGGTCGACATCGCCGTTGCGACGGCGCGCGGCAAATTCACAACAGTCAATGCAGATTGAATTTTCGCACGAGGATGATCGCAACGACTCCGAACGCGAATCGATCCATCGCGACTCATGCGCGAGACGGAGATCTCGAAGAACAGCTTTGCGCTGCTCTGAGGGAGTCGTCACGAGATCGTCGAATTCGTTCGGCTATGATTCAGGACAACGAGCACGAACAAATCAAACAAATCAGAAGACCGAGATGCTTCAGAAAGCGCGAGCGGCACTTCCCCTCACGAAGATCAGAGAGCGGGCGTTTGAAGGCGCATTTTTCAGCGTTGCGCTGATCGCGATGGCGGGCTGGGTTTATTTCATCACGCTGTTGCTGGTGAGA
>NZ_JBFULT010000052.1:0-23237 GCF_054049755.1 Bradyrhizobium sp. P5_C11_2 | reverse complement strand
GGTGACGCTGCGCGGCGAGTTCCCCAATCCCAAGCGCGAGCTGTTGCCGGGCATGTATGTCCGCGTCCGCCTCGACCAGGGCCTCGACTCCGACGCGATCGCGGTGCCGCAGCAGGCGATCCAGCGCAATGGCGGCGGCGGCAGCGAGGTGTTCGTCGTCAAGGACGACAATCGCATCGCGGTGCAGCCGGTCCGCACCGGCTCGGTGCAGGACGGAATCTGGTTCGTCACCGACGGCCTGAAGGCCGGCGACAAGGTCGTGGTCGAAGGCTTCCAGAAGTTCGCTGCCGGCGACAAGGTCAAGCCGCAATCCTGGTCGGAGGCGGATGCGACCGCGGACAACCGGCACGCCCAGAAGCTGACGCGGTAACGCGCCATGGCCAGCTTCTTCATCGACAGGCCGATCTTCGCCTGGGTCGTCGCGCTGTTCATCTGCCTGGTCGGCGCGATCGCGATCCCGCTGTTGCCGATCGCGCAATATCCGATCATCGCGCCGCCCTCGATCTCGATCTCGACCAGCTATCCCGGCGCCTCGCCTGAAAACCTCTACAACAGCGTCACGCGGCTGATCGAGGAGGAGCTCAACGGCGCCTCCGGCATCCTCAACTTCGAATCGACCAGCGACTCGCTCGGCCAGGTCGAGATCATCGCCAATTTCGTGCCGGGCACCGATACCAGCGCGGCCTCCGTCGAGGTGCAGAACCGCATCAAGCGCGTCGAAGCGCGGCTGYCGCGCGCGGTGATCCAGCAGGGCATCCTGATCGAGGAAGCCTCCAGCGCGGTGCTCCAGATCATCACGCTGAATTCGACCGACGGCAGCCTCGATGAGGTTGGGCTGGGCGACTTCATGATCCGCAACGTGCTCGGCGAGATCCGGCGCATTCCCGGCGTCGGCCGCGCCACGCTCTATTCGACCGAACGCAGCCTTCGTGTCTGGGTCGATCCGGCCAAGCTGGTCGGCTATGGTCTGACCGCCGACGACGTCAACAAGGCGATCTCCGCGCAGAACGCGCAGGTCGCCTCGGGCAGCATCGGCGCCGAGCCATCGACGGCGACCCAGCGCACCTCCGCGCTGGTGCTGGTCAAGGGCCAGCTCTCCTCGCCGGACGAATTCGGCGCGATCATCCTGCGCGCCAATGCCGATGGCTCGACCGTGCGCCTGCGCGACGTCGCGCGCATCGAGGTCGGCGGCCTCAGCTACCAGTTCAACACCCGCCTCGACGGCAAGCCGACCGCCGGTCTCTCCGTGCTGATGTCGCCGACCGGCAATGCTCTGGCGACCGCGAGCGCGGTCGAAGAGAAGATGAAGGAGCTGTCGCGCTTCTTCCCGGCCAACATCGGCTACGAGATTCCCTACAACATCACGCCCGTGGTCGAGGCCTCGATCAAGAAGGTGCTGACGACGCTGTTAGAGGCCGTGGTACTGGTGTTCGTGGTGATGTTCCTGTTCCTCCAGAACATCCGCTACACCATCATTCCGACCATCGTGGTGCCGGTGGCGCTCTTGGGCGCCTGCACCACGCTGCTGCTCGCCGGCTATTCCATCAACATGCTCTCGATGTTCGGCATGGTGCTCGCGGTCGGCATCCTCGTCGACGACGCCATCGTCGTGGTCGAGAACGTCGAGCGCATCATGGCCGAGGAAGGCCTGCCGCCGAAGGAGGCGACGCGGAAAGCCATGTCGCAGATCACCGGCGCCATCATCGGCATCACGCTGGTGCTGATGGCGGTGTTCGTGCCGATGGCGTTCTTCCCGGGCTCGGTCGGCATCATCTACCGCCAGTTCTCCGTCACCATGGTGGCCGCGATCGGCTTCTCCGCCTTCCTGGCGCTGTCGCTGACGCCGGCGCTGTGCGCGACGCTGCTCAAGCCCGTCACGGCCGGGCACGGCCATGCCAAGAAGGGCGTGTTCGGCTGGTTCAACCGCATGCTCGAAGGCGGCAAGGAGGGCTATTCCCGCACCGTCGGCTTCTCGCTGAAGCGCACGGGACGGCTGATGCTGGTCTATGTCGCGCTGCTCGTCGGCCTCTCCTGGGCCTTCGTCAGGCTGCCCGGCGGCTTCCTGCCCGTCGACGACCAGGGCTTTATCACCACCGACGTGCAGACGCCGTCGGATTCGTCCTACGGCCGGACCGAGGCCGTGATCGAGAAGGTGGAAAAATATCTGGCGCAGCGGCCCGGCGTCGACAACGTCACCTTCCTCACCGGCTTCAGCTTCTCCGGCCAGGGCATGAACACCGCGCAGGCCTTCATCACGCTGAAGGACTGGTCGGAGCGCGGGCCGAAGGAATCGGCCGCCGCGATCGTCGCCGACATCAACCGCGATCTGTCGTCGTCGATCCGCGACGCCAAGATCTCCGCGCTGCAGCCGCCGCCGATCGACAATCTCGGCAATTCCTCGGGCTTCTCGTTCCGCCTCCAGGACCGCGGCCAGAAGGGCTATCCGGCCCTGATGCGCGCCGCCGACCAGTTGATCGCAGAAGCCAATGCGAGTTCGGTGCTGCAGAAGGTCTATATCGAGGGCCTGCCCGAGGCGGGCGTGGTCAATCTCGTGATCGACCGCGAGAAGGCCGGCGCCTTCGGCGTCACCTTCGAGGACATCAACAACACGATCTCGACCAATCTCGGTTCGAACTACATCAACGACTTCCCGAACCGCGGCCGCATGCAGCGCGTCGTGGTGCAGGCTGACGCCCGCGACCGGATGCGGACCGAGGACATCCTCAACTACAACGTCAAGAACAGCCGCGGCCAGCTCGTGCCGTTCTCGTCCTTCACCACGGTCGAATGGGCGCGCGGGCCGACGCAGATCGCCGGCTTCAACTATTATCCGGCGGTGCGTATCTCCGGCGAAGCCAAGCCCGGCTTCACCTCGGGCGACGCCATCGCCGAGATGGAGCGGCTCGCGGGCAAGTTGCCGCGCGGCTTCGGCTATGAATGGACCGGGCAGTCGCTCCAGGAAAAACTGTCGGGCTCGCAGGCACCGTTCCTGCTCGCGCTGTCGGTGTTCGTGGTGTTCCTGTGTCTGGCCGCGCTCTACGAGAGCTGGACCATTCCGCTCGCGGTGCTGCTCACCGTGCCGCTCGGCGTCGTCGGCGCCGTGATCGCGGCGATGCTGCGCGGCCTGCCCAACGACGTCTACTTCACCGTCGGCCTGATCACCATCATCGGGCTTGCGGCCAAGGACGCGATCCTGATCATCGAGTTCGCCAAGGACCTGCGCAAAGAGGGCAAGCCGCTGGTGGAAGCCACCATCGAGGCCTGCCGCCTGCGCTTCCGCCCGATCCTGATGACCGGCCTTGCCTTCATCTGCGGCGTGCTGCCGATGGCCATTGCCCATGGCGCCGGCGGCGCCAGCCAGCAATCGCTCGGCAGCATCGTGATGGGCGGCATGATCGCGGTGGTGATTCTGGCGCTGCTGATGGTGCCGGTGTTCTTCGTCTCGGTGCAGCGCGTGCTGGGCGGAGACCGGGAGGCGAAGGCTGCAAAGGACGGCGAGCCGTACGGCCCGCCGGCGCCGGCGAGGGCCGGCCACTGAACGCCGGATCGGTCCTGAGTGATTCAGAACCGTGTGCCAATTCACGCGACATCAAACGGACGTTCGGCTTGCTTTCGCGGGGCCGTCGATCCAGACTACATCTCTGGATTGAGAGAATGTGTATTCGCACTGCGCCGAATGCACACAAAGCCTGCCGATTAAGAGCATGTGATGCGTCCGACCGACATTGCGATCTCCAACTATCGCTCCATTCGGCGGCTCTCCATACCCATCCACCCCCTATCCGTGTTTGTCGGTGAGAATGGCGTCGGCAAGTCCAATCTCTACAAGTCCTTGTCGCTGTTGCGCGACGCGGCAACAGGGCGGATCACGCGCACGATCGCCGACGAAGGCGGATTGAATTCGGTGTGCTGGTCCGGCCTCCGCAAACGCGGCGAAGATGGGCGACTGCATTTGTCTGCCAGGTTCGACCGTCTCAAATATTCCATTGAGCTCGGATTTCCTGGCCCGCTCGAGGCGGCGTTTTCCGGCGAACCGATGATCAAGACCGAAAGTATCGAGGCGACGCAGGGTAAACGAACGGTTCAACTGATGGAGCGGAAAAACTCGCTCGTCAGCGTCCGCGGCGAGAGTGGTGCATGGATCAGCCACAAGGACGCGGTGCTGCCGTCCGAGACCGCGCTTGCGGGCTTTTCCGATGGCAAGGAATGCCCCGAAATCGATTTGATCAGAAACGCAATGCTGGGCTGGCGATTCTATCACGACTTTCGCACCGATCCGGCGTCACCGATACGAAAGCCGTGTCTTGCGATCACGACGCCCTCGCTCAGTGCCGATGGAAGCGATTTGGCTGCCGCCCTGGCGACACTCTATACCATTCGGGAAGACGCCATCGATCTGCAGGACGCAATCCAGGATGCATTCCCGGGCGCCGAGCTCCGCGCATGGGAAGAAAACGGTTGGTGTGAATTTGATCTGCAACTGGCGGATATGCCGCGGCCGTTCAAGGCCCACGAATTGTCCGATGGGACTCTGAAATACATCTGCCTGCTCGCGGTGTTCATGGGCTATCGGCTGCCGCCGTTCATCGCGCTGAACGAACCCGAGACCAGCCTGCATCCGTCACTGCTGGCGCCACTGGCGCGCCTGATCGCCAAGGCATCACGCCGGGCCGACATCTGGATTGTCACCCATTCGGAACAGCTGATGGAGGCATTGCGAAGCGAGAGTTCGGCCCCGCTTCGCCGGGTCATCAAGTCGAAAGGCGCCACGGCCATCGAGGGCCTGACCATTGGCGGTGAATATCGCGATGACGAACCCGACGACGACGACTCTTAGCCGTTGCGCATCGAGCCGTCGTGCGACTGCCTACTTCCGCAAAATCTTCACCAATTCCCCGTGCACGAACTCATTGCCGCACACGACATGCCCGGTCACCAGAGCATCACCCGGCGTGTCGATGTCGGTCACCGTCCCACCCGCTTCCCGCACCATGATCAGGCCGGCGGCGACGTCCCAGGATTGCAGATTGCGTTCCCAGTAGCCGTCGAGGCGGCCGGCGGCGACGAAGGCTAAGTCGAGCGAGGCGGCGCCGAAGCGGCGCAGCCCTGCGACGCGGTCCTGGATCGCGGTCATCTCGCGGCGGAATTCCTCGTGGTCGCCGCGGCCGATATGGGGCAGGCCGCAGGCCACCACGCATTCGTTGAGCTGGCGGCGGCCGGCCACGCGCAGGCGCTGGTCGTTGAGGAAGGCGCCCTTGCCGCGCTCGGCGATGTAGAGCTCGTCATTGGCCGGGTTGTAGATCACACCGGCGATGATGGTGCCTTCGCGCGACAGCCCGATCGAGATCGCGAATTGCGGGATGCCGTGCAGGAAGTTGGTGGTGCCGTCGAGCGGATCGACGATCCAGGTATGGCTCTTGTCGCTGCCCTCCCGCGTGCCGCCTTCCTCGCCGATGAAGCCGTAGCCGGGCCGCGCCTTGGCGAGGTCCTGGTAGAGGATCTCCTCGGCGCGCTTGTCGGCGAGCGAGACGAAGTTCGCCGGCCCCTTCAGCGAGACCTGGAGATGCTCGATCTCGCCGAGATCGCGCTTGAGGCTGCGGCCGGCGCGACGCGCAGCCTTGACCATGACGTTGATAGTGGCGGAATACAGCATGAGCTCTGGTCTTAATCGGGKGAAATGGCGCGAAATCGCGCGTGTTTGAGGGATGGGGTGCCCTGTGAGGGGCTTAAGGTCAAGTCATTTGGTCCCGAGCCATTTTTTGGCGGCGGCCTCGGCCTTGGCCCGGTCGTCGGGGGGCAGTTCGGAGAACTGCTTGTCGAGCTCGGGATCGCCCTTGCCGGCGGTTTTGGCCACCAGGTGCCATTTAAAACCCTCGACCTTGTCCGCGGACGTGCCCATGCCGTTGATCAGCACCCAGGCCAGCCGGTTCTGCGCAATCGCGCTGCCCTGGCGGGAGGCCTTGCGCAGCAACGCGACGGCGGCCGGCTGGTTCTTCGGCGTGCCGGTGCCGTTGAACAGCGCGATGGCATATTCGACCTCGGCATCGACATTGTCGGTCAGCGACGCCGCCTGGAGCAGCCGCACCGCCCTTTCGGGGTCCTTCGGCACGCCGGTGCCTTCCTTGTAGAAGGTCGCCAGCGCGTATTGCGCTTCGGGCAGGCCCGCGTCAGCCGCCTGGCGCAGCAGCTCGGCCGAGCGCCTGACGTCCTGCGGCAGGGTCTGGCCGTCGAGATAGAGCAGCGCGAGGTTATAGGCCGCCTTGGGTTCGCCGAGCTTGGCGGCGGACGCCATCAGCTTCACCGCCTCGCCCTTGTCGACCGGGCCGCCGCGGCCGGACATGCGCAGCATGGCGAGCGCGAACATCGCCTCGCGGTCGCCGGCGTCGGACGCGCGCTTGTACCATTCGAGCGCCTTGGCATAGTCGCGCCGGATGCCCATGGCGTTGGAGTAGAGTTCGCCCAGCATGGTCATGGCCTTGGGATCGCCGGCCTTGGCGCGCGCGGTAGCGAGCTCGAACGCCGTCTTGTACTGGCCGCGCTGATAGGCGCCGTACACCAGGTCGACATTTGAATTATCGGTCGGGGGCGCGGGGATCACGGTCGCGGCCGGCGCCGGGGTCGGCGAGGCCGACGGTTTTGGCGCGGCATCTTTCTTCTTGGTGATGGTGTGCGGCTTCACCGCCGGCTTGTCTTTGGGCTTTTCCTTGGCAGGCGAGGGGCTCGGCGCTGCCGCAGGCGGCGTGATCTGGAGCTGCGCGGCCGCGGGCGCCGTCAGCAGCAGCGTGGCCAGGATGGTGATGCGCTTGAGCTTCATCTCGGGCGCTAGCCCTGGTCCACGGGGAGAGTCGCGTGAGCCTTCTTGATCGCAGCATCGGCCTCGATCAGCGCGGCCTTGGGCCCGCGCGGATCGGCCCAGATCAGGTCGCCGACCAGCACGAAATCGGCGCCGCTGGCGGCGAAGTCGTAGGCCTCCTCGAACGAGGTCGCAAAGCCGACGCAGGGCGGCTCGAACAGCTCGGCCCACCAGTCCAGCCGTTCGGCAATGGCTTGCGCCGACGGCCGCTCGCCCTTTGCGTCGGGCTCGCCGAACAACACGTAGTCCGCGCCAATCTCGCCCGCATCCATGGAATGGTGCCGCGTCGTCAACCCGCCGACGCCGGCGATGCGATCGGGCTTGAGCGATGGCAGCGCCTCTTTCAGCGCGGCCATGCCGGGCAGGTGCGCGCCGTCGGCGCCGCCGCGTGCGACCAGCTCAGGATGGCCGTCGACGAGCAGCGCAGCGCCCCCTTTCTGGACCGGCGGCGCCAGCGCCTTGATGTGCGAGATCATGGTGCGCTGGTCGGTCTCCTTCAGCCGCAGCAGCACGGCCGCGACGTCGGCAGCGGCGAGCAGGCCCGGCAACTCGGCGACGAGCGACGCGGGATCATCGACAACAGGCGTCGCGAGATAGAGGCGCGGCGCCGGGCGCGGTGGAGGCGATTTGTTCGACAAGATCTAGGCTGCCTTCTTTTCCAGGCTGCTTTGCCATTCGCCCTTGGTGGCCAGCCCATTCATCCGCGCGCGGTGGCTGAAGGCGCGTTGGCCGGCCGCGACGTTCTCGGCCTTGCCGGACCACGCCTTCTGCGGCGCCGCCTGCAGCGCGCGGCCGTAGGAGAAGGTCAGGCCCCAGGGCAGCGGGCCGAGCTTGTGCATGGCGTTGAGATGCGCGGTCGCCTCCTCGTCGGACTGGCCGCCGGAGAGGAAGGCGATGCCGGGCACCGCCGCCGGCACGCATGCTTTCAAGAGCCGCATCGTCTTCTCCGCGACCTCCTCGACCGAGGCCTGCTTGGTGGATTTCTTGCCGGAGATCGCCATGTTCGGCTTCAGCACCATGCCCTCGAGCGCGACGCGCTGCACGCGCAATTCCTGAAAGGTCTTGTTGAGCACGCGTTGGGTTACCTCATAGCAGCGGTCGATGTCGTGATCGCCGTCCATCAGCACCTCCGGCTCGACGATCGGCACGATCTGCGCGGCCTGGCACAGCGCCGCATAGCGCGCCAGCGCATGGGCGTTGACGCCGATCGCCGTCATCGAGGGGATCCCGCTGCCGATGTCGATCACCGCGCGCCATTTGGCGAAGCGCGCACCACGCTCGTAATATTTCTTCAGCCGCTCGGCGAGCTTGTCGAGCCCGACGGTGACGAGCTCGCCCGGGCACATCGGCAGGGCTTGCGTGCCCTCGTCGACCTTGATGCCGGGGATGGCGCCGGTCTCTTTGATCAGCTTGACCAGCGGCGTGCCGTCCTTCGCGTCCTGCCAGATCGTCTCGTCATAGAGGATGACGCCGGAGATATACTGGCTCATGGCCTCCTTGGAGCGGAACAGCATCTCGCGATAGTCGCGGCGGCTTGATTCCGTCGATTCCACGCCGATCGCGTCAAACCGCTTCTTGATGGTGCCGGAGGATTCGTCGGCGGCAAGGATGCCCTTGCCGGGGGTGACCATGGCGGTCGCGATCCTGTTGAGCTCAGTCAGATTCATCGAGAGGTCCTCCCAAAACGATTCTGCCCTTGCCTGTGAAAATAGACCGTTCTCGGGCAAATGCCGAGTTAACGTTCGTCGCAGGGTAAAGGGGCGGGCAGGGAGGTCTTGTTACCTCTCCCCACCTGCGGGGAGAGGTCGGATCGCCCTTGCGATCCGGGTGAGGGGGTACAGGTCCCGCGGTCATCTCGTCCGCGGAGAGAGCCCCTCACCCCGACCCTCTCCCCGTAAGAACGGGGAGAGGGAGGGATAGAGATCACGCCACCTTCGGATCCAGCTCGCCCTTGGCGTAGCGCTTGGCCATTTCGGCGGTGGTCAGGACCTTCTTGATCTTGGAGGCCTGGCCTGCGGTGTTGAATTCCTGGAGCCGCTGCTTGCACAGCTTGGTCATGGCTTCCATCGCCGGCTTCAGGTACTTGCGCGGGTCGAACTCTTCCGGGTTGTCCTTGAGCACCTTGCGGATCTGGCCGGTCATCGCCATGCGGTTGTCGGTGTCGATGTTGATCTTGCGCACGCCGTTCTTGATGCCGCGCTGGATCTCGGCGACCGGCACGCCCCAGGTCGGCTTCATCTTGCCGCCATAGCTGTTGATGATGTCCTGGAGGTCCTGCGGCACCGAGGACGAACCATGCATGACGAGATGCGTGTTCGGCAGCTTGCGGTGGATCTCCTCGATCACGTTCATGGCGAGGATGTCGCCGTCCGGCTTGCGGGTGAACTTGTAGGCACCGTGCGAAGTCCCCATCGCGATCGCGAGCGCATCGACCCTGGTCTCCTGGACGAACTTCACGGCCTCGTCCGGATTGGTCAGGAGCTGGTCGTGGCTCAGCTTGCCTTCGGCGCCGTGGCCGTCTTCCTTGTCGCCCATGCCGGTCTCGAGCGAGCCGAGCACGCCGAGCTCGCCCTCGACCGAGATGCCGCCGAGATGGGCCATGTCGGTCACGGTCTTGGTGACGCCGACATTGTAGCCCCAGTCGCCGGGGGTCTTGCCGTCGGCCTTGAGCGAGCCGTCCATCATCACCGAGGTGAAGCCGGCCTGGATCGCCGTCATGCAGGTCGCGGCCTCGTTGCCGTGGTCGAGATGCACGCAGACCGGGATGTGCGGGTAGATTTCGGTCACCGCGTCCATCATGTGCTTGAGCATGATGTCGTTGGCGTAGGAGCGCGCACCGCGCGAGGCCTGGATGATGACCGGCGCATCGACCTGGTTGGCCGCGTCCATGATCGCTAAGGCCTGCTCCATGTTGTTGATGTTGAAGGCCGGTACGCCGTAATCGTGTTCCGCCGCATGATCGAGCAATTGACGCAACGTGATCCGAGCCATCTGTATCTTTCTCCCGTTTGGGCCAGTTCGGCCGCTAATTACTTGACGCGCAAGACCTCGACGCCGGGCAGGGGCTTGCCTTCCATCCATTCAAGAAATGCGCCACCTGCGGTCGAGACATAGGTGAAATCACCGGCCACATGGGCCTGGTTGAGGGCCGCGACGGTGTCGCCGCCGCCCGCGATCGAGATCAGCTTCTTGGCCTTGGTGCGCTCGGCGGCGTGCTTGGCGGCCGAGACCGTGCCGCGGTCGAAGGGCTGCAGCTCGAAGGCGCCGAGCGGGCCGTTCCAGACCAGGGTCGCCGCATCGTCGATCGCGGCATGGACGCGGGCGATCGATTGCGGGCCGACGTCGAGGATCATGCCGTCGGCCGGGATCGCGTCGAGGCCATAGGCATGCGAGGGCGCGTTGGCCGCGAAATGGTAGGCGACGGTGGCGTCCACCGGCAGGATGATGGCGCAGTTGGCGGCCTCGGCCTTTTCCATGATGCGCACTGCGGTGGCGGCCAGATCCTTCTCGGCCAGCGATTTGCCGATCCCGACGCCCTGCGCGTGCAGGAAGGTGTTGGCCATGCCGCCGCCGATCACCAGCGCATCGACCTTGTTGACGAGGTTTTCGAGCAGGTCGATCTTGGTCGAGACTTTTGCGCCGCCGATGATCGCGATGACGGGCTTGGTCGGCGAACCCAGCGCCTTCTCCAGCGCGACGAGCTCGGCCTGCATGGTGCGGCCGGCATAGGCCGGCAGCTTGTGGCCGAGGCCCTCGGTCGAGGCATGGGCGCGGTGCGCCGCCGAGAAGGCGTCATTGACCCAGATGTCGCCGAGTTTCGCCAATTCCGCGACGAAGGCCRGATCGTTCTTTTCTTCCTCTTTGTGGAAGCGGGTGTTTTCCAGGCAGAGGATGTCGCCGTCGTTCAGCGCCGCCACGGCCTTGGCCGCGGGCTCGCCGATGCAGTCATCGGCGAAGGCGACGGGCTTCTTCACGACCGCCGCCAACGCCTCGGCGACGGGCTTGAGCGACTCCTTGGCATCACGTCCCTTCGGCCGGCCGAAATGCGCGAGCAGGATGACCTTGCCGCCCTTGTCCGAGATTTCGGTGATGGTCGGCGCGACGCGCTCGAGCCGCGTTGCGTCGCTGACGCGCCCGTTCTCCATGGGCACGTTGAGATCGACGCGCAGCAGCACGCGTTTGCCCTTCACATCGACGTCGTCGAGGGTGCGGAATTTGTTCGCCATCGGACACTCTCTTGTCCCGGGCGCACTGCGGCGCGAAGTGCCGCTGTGCTGAACCGGGACCTACGCGGGGTGAGACATGGGTCCCGGCTCCGCGGCGCATCGTGAAGCCACGCTGCGCCGCGTCCGGGACACGAGACCTTGCTTAGATCACCTTCGCGAACGCGACGGCGGTGTCCGCCATGCGGTTCGAGAAACCCCACTCATTGTCGTACCAGGACATCACGCGCACCAGCGTGCCGTTCTGCACCTTGGTCTGGTCCTCGTGGAAGGTCGAGGAGTGCGGGTCGTGGTTGAAGTCGATCGAGACGTTCGGCGCGTTGGTGTAGCCGAGAATGCCCTTGAGCTGCTGCTCGGAGGCGCGCTTCATCGCCGCGTTGATTTCCTTGGCGTCGGTGGCGCGCTTGGCGACGATCTTGAGGTCGATGACCGAGACGTTCGGGGACGGCACGCGGATCGAGACACCGTCGAGCTTGCCCTTCAGTTCGGGCAGAACGAGGCCGATCGCCTTGGCGGCGCCGGTCGAGGTCGGGATCATCGACATCGCCGCCGCACGGCCGCGATAGAGATCCTTGTGCAGCGTGTCCAGCGTCGGCTGGTCGCCGGTATAGGCGTGGATCGTGGTCATGAAGCCGGTCTCGATGCCGACGAGGTCGTTCAGCACCTTGGCGACCGGCGCGAGGCAGTTGGTGGTGCAGGAGCCGTTGGAGACGACCAGATGATCCTTGGTCAGCGTGTCGTGGTTGACGCCGTAGACGATGGTGGCGTCGGCGCCGTCGGCGGGCGCGGAGACCAGCACGCGCTTGGCGCCGGCGGTCAGATGCGCGGAGGCCTTGTCCTTCGCGGTGAAGATGCCGGTGCACTCCATCGCGATGTCGACGCCGAGATCCTTCCAGGGCAGCTTCGAGGGATCGCGCTCGGCGGTCACCTTGATCTTGCCGCTGCCAAGGTTGATCGAGTCGCCATCGACGGTGACGGTGCCGGGGAAGCGGCCATGGACGCTGTCGAAGCGGAGGAGATGGGCGTTGGTCTCGACCGGGCCGAGATCGTTGATGCCGACCACCTCGATGTCCTTGCGGCCGGACTCAGCGATAGCCCGCAGGATGTTGCGACCGATGCGGCCAAAACCGTTAATTCCGACGCGGACTGCCATGTTTCGTCTCCTTATGACCGTTCAATGACGCGTGTTCAATGACGTCTGTCATCCCGCACAACGCGCTTAGCGCGCCTGCGAGGGTTTTTTTAGGGCGGACGCCCGGTTCGGCCGGGCGGTGCTTGATCATATGAGGAGTTACGTAGTCCTTTTTTTTGGCAAGCTCAACTCTCAGGAAACGCGTTTCAGCACGGCGTTAACCGCAGCCTCGGCGGTAATGCCGAAATGCTTGTAAAGGTCCTTCGCCGGCGCGCTGGCGCCGAAGGAATGCATGCCGATAAATTCGCCATCCTGGCCGATCACGGCATCCCAGCCCCAGCGCACCGCGGCCTCGATCGCGACCTTCACCGGCGCGTTGCCGATGATCGCGGCACGCTTCGCCTCTGGTTGCGCTAACAACAGCTCGAGCGACGGCACCGAGACCACCCGCGACGGGATGCCGCGTTCGGCGAGCTGCTTCTGCGCGGCGACCGCGATCTCGACCTCGGAGCCGGACGCGAACAGCGTCGCCTTGGCCTCGCCCTGGGCGGCGACGAGCTCGTAGGCGCCGTCCTGGCAAGGGCTTTCGTTCGGCGCATTGGTGCGCAGCTGCGGCAGGTTCTGCCGCGTCAGCGCCAGCACGGTCGGCCCGTCGACGCGGTTGAGCGCGAGCTCCCAGCACTCGGCGACCTCGATGGAGTCGCAGGGGCGGAACACGCGCATGTTGGGAATGGCCCGGAGTGCGGCGAGATGCTCGACCGGCTGGTGGGTCGGGCCGTCTTCGCCGAGGCCGATGGAATCGTGGGTCATCACGTAGACGACGCCGGCGCCCATCAGGGCGGCCAGCCGCATCGCGGGCCGCGCATAATCCGTGAACACCAGGAAGGTCGCGCCGTTCGGCGCGAAACCGCCGTGCAGGAAGATGCCGTTCATGGCGGCGGCCATGCCGTGCTCGCGGATGCCGTAATGGATGAAGCGGCCCTTCGGCGTCTTGGCGGAGAAGGCGCTTGCCGACTTCGCCTTGTTGTTGTTGGAGCCGGTGAGGTCGGCCGAGCCCGCCAGGAACTCCATCGGCATCGCGCCCGCGATGACTTCGATCACGGCTTCCGAGGATTTGCGGGTCGCCGCAGTCATCGGCTTTTCCAAAAGCTCCTTCTTGTAGGCGCGCACCGCCTTTGCGAGCGAGGCCGGCCGCTCATGGCGGAGCCGGCGCTCGAACTCGGCGCGCTTGCGGCTGCCGAGCTCGCTGATCCGTCCTTCCCATTCCTGGCGCGCCACAGAGCCGCGGCTGCCGGCTTCGCGCCAGGCCTTCAGCACGTCATCGGGCACCGCGAACGGCTCGAGCGAGATGCCGAGATTTTCCTTGGCGGCCTTGAGCTCCTCGGCGCCGAGCGCCTCGCCATGCGCCTTCGCGGTGCCGGCCTTGTGCGGCGCGCCGAAGCCGATGGTGGTGCGGCAGGCGATCAGCGTCGGCTTGCTGGATTTCTTGGCGCGCGTGATCGCGGCTGTGATCGCGGCCTGGTCGTGGCCGTCGATCTTCTCGGCGGCCCACCCCGCGGACTTGAAGCGCTTCACCTGGTCGACGGAGTCGGAGATCGAGGTCGGGCCGTCGATCGAGATGCCGTTGTCGTCGTAGAGCACGATCATCTTGTTGAGCTTCCAGTGCCCGGCCATCGCGATCGCTTCCTGCGACACGCCTTCCATCAGGTCGCCGTCGGAGGCGAGCACGAAAGTGTGGTGGTCGACGATCTTCTTGCCGAACTCGGCGGCGAGCATCTTCTCGGCGAGCGCCATGCCGACCGCGGTCGAGATGCCCTGGCCGAGCGGGCCGGTGGTGGTCTCGATGCCCTTGGTGTGGAAGTTCTCGGGGTGCCCCGGCGTCAGCCCGCCGAGCTGGCGGAACTGCTTGAGCTGGTCCAGCGTCATGTCGGTGTTGCCGGTCAGATAGAGCAGCGCATAGAGCAGCATCGAACCGTGGCCGGCCGAGAGCACGAAACGGTCGCGGTCGGGCCAGGCCGGCGTTGCCGCATCGAATTTCAGGAACTGCGTGAACAGCACCGTGGCCACGTCGGCCGCGCCCATCGGCAAACCAGGATGGCCGGATTTCGCCTTCTCCACGGCGTCCATTGCGAGGCCGCGGATTGCGTTGGCCATACGGGTGTGGTCGACCTGCGTCATGTCTGAAATCCGTCTGAAATGAGGCGCTTGTGGCGGAATTCGCCGCGCTGGAAGGAGCCTTGCGGCCGCTGGGGTCGCGGCTGGGATAGCATCTCGGTTCCGGGAGTCCAAGGCAATCAAACGCCATTCCCGGGCGAAAAGTTGCTCGTTTCGCAATCCGGAAAAGCCGCAGTCGCGGATCGTGCAGATCAGGAACCAACCGGCCGGCATGCTCAGGGCCGATCTATCGGTGCATAGTTTCGCGGCGACGTTGCGATTTGCTAGCTTGCCACGTAAATTTCTGCTTCTAACCGCTTGCCGAACCGAGTCTTTTGCCGGGCGGCAAGCCCCGATGCAAAGGCCACGAAGGTCCACCGCTGACCGCATGAACGATCGCGTTTCCAACAGTTCCGCCATGACCGAGTCCTCGGCCGTCGAGATCGAGATCGCGACCCGCAGGCTCATGGCGGCGCTCGACGCACTCGAAAGCGCGGTCGAGCGGCGGCGCGATGCCGATCGCGACGAGAACGAGCTTGCGACGCGAATCCAGGCGCTCGGCGCCGACCGCTCGCGGCTCGCCGACGAGCTCGACGGCGCGCTGGTGAAGGCGCGCAAGCTCGAGCGCACCAATCGCGAGATCTCCGACCGGCTGGATTCCGCCATCGTCACGATACGCTCGGTGCTCGATACCGGAGAGGATGGATGAGCCACATCAACGTCACCATCAATGGCCGGCAGTACCGCATGGCCTGCGAGGAGGGCCAGGAGGTGCGGCTGCTCAAGCTCGCCGAAAGCCTGGAGACGCGAATTCAGTCCCTGCGCGGAAAATTCGGTGAGATCGGCGATGCCAGGCTCACCGTGATGGCGGCGCTGACCGTCTGCGACGAGCTGGTCGATTCGGGCAACCGCATCCGCACCATGGAGCAGGAATTGACCGAGCTGCGGGATTTCCGCAATGCCGCCGTCGAGCGCGCCCGGATGACGCAGACCGCGGTGGTCAATGCGCTGAACGCCGCGGCCGAACGGATCGAGAAGTCGACCCAGGTCCTGAACCGGACCGTCGGCAACGGCATCGCGATCGGGTAGGGGCCGCTGCCACGCGGGCGGTGCGCTCCCTCCCCCGCTTGCGGGGGAGGGTTGGGGAGAGGGTGTCTCCACAAACGAGAAACCCCCAAGAGGAGAGAGCCCTCACCCGCCGCGCTTCGCGCGTCGACCTCTCCCGCAAGCGGGAGAGGTGACCAGCAACTGCAAGCCGGGCTGGTGATTCGTCAGTATCGTTGTTACATTGCCCGAGCGAGGCTGCGACGCGCGTCCGGAGCCATATATCCCCGGGGCCTTATCGATCCTTTAGGGAACTGTCCCTGGCCGGGCCCGTGGGCCCGGACATATGGTGCCCACCTACTTTCGTAGGGAACTCCGGGATCGAGTGCTTCAACGGCGTTCGCGGCTTCGCACTTGTGTTTTCTGGCAATGCGTTCTTGTCGGATGGCCGTCCACGACAAACCGGCAGTGTCATGCCCCGCGAAGGCGGGGCATCCAGTACGCCGCGGCGTCGATGTTTGATCACTGGCGTCTCTGGAATACTGGATCGCCTGCCCCAGTGCGCAAGTGCGCACAAGGCGGGCGATGACGGCGGAGCAAGCGCACATGACCAACACCAAAGCCGAACTCCGGGCCAAAGCCCTCGCCAAGCGCGACGCGTTGAGCGAGAAGAAACGCGCCACGGCCGCAACAAAACTCGCCAAGCGCGGGCTGCCCTTCAAGGTCCTGCCCGGCAGCATCGTCTCCGGCTACTCGCCGATCCGCAGCGAGATCGATCCGATGCCGTTGATGAAAAAGCTCGCCGAGGAGGGAGCACAGCTGGCGCTGCCTTGCGTCACCGCGCGCGGCCAGTCGCTGGTCTTCCGCATCTTTCATCCGAACGACCGCCTGATGCTCGGCCCGCTCGGCATTCCCGAGCCGTCGCCGGCAGCAAGCGAAGTCGTCCCCGACATCATGCTGACGCCGCTCGCTGCCTTCGACCGTCTCGGCCATCGCATCGGCTACGGCGCGGGGCACTACGACCACAGCTTCGCGCATTTGCGCAAGGTCAAGCAGATCGTCGGCATCGGGCTGGCTTTTGCCGCGCAGGAGATCGAGGCGGTTCCGGCACTATCGCACGACGTCGCGCTGGATTATGTGCTAACGGAATCGGACGTGTTCGATTTCCGGAGTTCTGAAGTTGCGCATTCTCTTCGTAGGTGATGTCGTCGGCCGCGCGGGGCGCTCGGCGATCGCCGAACATCTGCCCGGCATGGTCAAGGACTGGTCGCTCGATTTCGTCGTCGTCAACGGCGAAAACTCGGCCGGCGGCTTCGGCATCACCGAGGCGATCTACCAGGAGCTTCTCGATGCCGGCGCCGACGCGGTGACGCTCGGCAACCATTCCTGGGACCAGCGCGAGGCGCTGGTGTTCATCGAGCGCGCCGAGCGCCTGGTGCGGCCGGCGAACTATCCGCGCGGCACGCCCGGCCGCGGCGCCGCGCTGGTCGAGACCAAGAACGGCAAGCATGCCCTCGTCGTCAACGCTTTGGGCCGCGTCTTCATGACCCCGTTCGACGATCCCTTCGCGGCGCTCGAGCGCGAGCTCGGCGCCTGTCCGCTCGGCATTGCGGCCGATGCCATCGTCGTCGACTTCCATTGCGAGGCGACCAGCGAGAAGCAGGGCATCGGCTTCTTCTGCGACGGCCGCGCCAGCCTCGTCGTCGGCACGCATACGCATGTGCCGACCGCCGACCACCAGATCCTCACCGGCGGCACCGCCTACATGACCGACGCCGGCATGACCGGCGATTACGACTCCATCATCGGCATGCAGAAGGAAGAGCCGCTGCGCCGCTTCACGTCGGGGATTCCGTCGGGCCGTTTCGAGCCGGCGGCCGGCGTCGCCACGCTCAGCGGCGTTGCCGTGGAAACGGATGACGCCACGGGGCTTGCGCTGCGGATCGCGCCGGTGCGCGCGGGCGGCCGGCTGGAGCCGGCGAAGCCCGCATTCTGGATGCATTCCTGAATTGACCCGGGAGTCCGTGGTGCCGAGGCTCGTTGCCATCCTGCTGTTGCTGCTGCTCTCGAATGATGCGCTCGCGCAGATCCTGAGCAAGCCACGGCCGCCGGCGCGGGGGGCCGTGTCTCCTGCAGATATCGCGGAACGGCTGGAGAAGTCCGCCAACGAGACGGCCCGCATGGTGCCAAAGGCGGCGCGGGGCTCGGCGATCGATTTCGCTTGGCCGATGACTGCCGAGGAGTATGCCGCGACGGCAAAGCATGTGCTCGTGCTCGTGAGCGTCGTGACCCAGGATGCTACAGAGCTCCCCCTGCGCCGCGTCCACATCAGGGCGGGCGGCAACGATATCGAGCTGGTTCGCCTGAGCCATCAGCTCGTCGATGTCGCAAAAGGTTCCAGGACCTTTTCGGTGCTTGGCCCCTATCGCGAAGATGGATTCTACCTGGCGCCAGCCAGCGCAATGATGGCGGAGGGTTACCTGCAAGCCGATTTCGCTACCCGCCGAAGCGACTTCAACCTGTACAAATTGCCGGGCACGGCACCGGATTTCATTCGGTCGGACAAGAATCCCGAATCGTCGCCTGACAGCAAGCCGGATTTGGCGGCGGTCAAGGCGATGATCATGCGAGAGTACAAGGGCTTCAAGCCTCCGACGTTCGAGCGGGTGATGTTGCCGTTCTTGGAAAAGTCGGCGGCCCGCTAGCCCGTTGTCGCATCGCGCTGGTGGCGGCAACGCCGAAGTCCTGGTTGAGCTAGCTCGCGCCACACATTCAGTGTCGTCCCGGCGAAGGCCRGGACCCATACCCCCAGGACGTGGTTGTGGCGCGAAGCAGGTAACCACGCATCTTCACCAAACGACTGCCTGTGGCTATGGGTCCCGGCCTTCGCCGGGACGACGCTGGAGGGTGACGCGCGGGATAGCGACCCACGCGCGCGTTTACTCCGCCGTCTGCTCCCTCAACTCCGCGACGTCCTTCGCCGTCAGCTTCGAGCCCTTGGTGCCGAACCGCGCGGTGACGTAATTCGCCACCGCCGCGATCTCGTCGTCGCTATACGCATTACCGAACGCCGGCATCGACAGCGCGCCATCCGGCGTGTGTCGCTTGGTGCCCGAGAGCACGATCTGCGCGACGTTGGTGGCGGCGGGGTCGTTGACGGCCCAGGTGCCGGTCAGCGTCGCCATCGGCGACACCGGGCTCTCGCCGCTCCAGCCGTGGCAGCTGGCGCAGGCGCTGGCGAACACCTGCTTGCCGCGCGCATCCGCCGTCACGCCGTCCTTGTGCGAGGCAGGCGCGGCGGGCGCCGTGCCGGCGGGCAGGTCGGGCGAAGGCTGCGGCGGTACGCTGCGCAAATAGGCGACGATGCCGCGGATGTCCTCAGGCGCGAACTGGCTAAAGCTGTGGTCGACGGCTTCACCCATCGGACCCGAGGCCGAGCCGTGGCCGGGCGCATGGCCGAGCGATAGGTACGAGATCAGATCCTCGTCGCGCCAGTTGCCCAGACCAGTCGCCTTGTCCGAGGTGATGTTGAAGGCGCGCCAGCCGGCCGTGATCGCGCCGGCGAACTTCTTGCGATTGTCCAGCGCGAAGCCGAGATTGCGCGGCGTATGACACTCGCCGCAATGCGCGAGCGCCTCCGCGAGATAGGCACCTCTGTTCCACTCCGGGCTCTTCGAGGTGTCGGGCGTAAAGCGCGTGTCCGGATTGAACACGGCCGACCAGAAGATCATCGCCCAGCGCTGGTTGAACGGGAACGACAGCGTGTTGTCCGGCGCCTTCGCGCGCACCGCCGGCAGGCTGAACAGATACGCCTTCACCGCCAGCACGTCCTCGTCGGTCATGTAGGTGTAGGACGTGTACGGCATCGCCGGATAGAGCCGAGCGCCGTCGCGGCGCTTGCCGTGCTGGACGGCGCCCAGGAAATCCTGGTCGCTGTAATTGCCGATGCCGGTGTCCTTGTCCGGCGTGATGTTGGTCGAATACAGCGTGCCGAACGGCAGCTTGAAGCCGAGCCCGCCGGAATAGTCCTTCTCGCCGGGCTTGGTGTGACAGACCATGCAGTCGGCCGCTTTCGCAAGATACTCGCCGCGTTCGACCAGGCTTGCCTTCTCGAGCTTTGCCGGCACGCCGGTCGGCTTGCCGGCGCGGTAATCCGCCAGCGCCACCTTGGGGCCGCCAGCGAAATCGAGCGGGCCGGGCCCGCGGATGATCCAGACGCCGAGCGCGGCCACGACGATGGCGACCACGACGAGGCTTGCCAGAATACGCGTCTTGCCGCTCATGCCTTTTTCCCCGCAGCCAGCAGTTTCCGGTCGATCGGCAGGCGCCGCAGCGCCACGCCGGTTGCGGCGTAGATCGCGTTTCGCAGCGCCGGCGGCCCCGCCGTCGTGCCGGTCTCGCCAATTCCGCCGGGTGCCTCGCCGCTCTTGACGAGGTGAACCTCGATCTTCGGCGTCTCGTTGATGCGCATCATGCGGTAGTCGTGGAAGTTCGACTGCTGCACCCGGCCCTTGTCGATGGTGATCTCGCCGTAGAGCGCGGCGGTAAGGCCGAAGATCAGCCCGCCCTCGACCTGAGCCACGATCGTATCGGGATTGACGGCGATGCCGGTATCCACCACCGAGGTCGCACGGCGTAGATTGATCTCGCCTTGCTCGTCGACCTCAGCTTCCACAACGGTTGCGATGAAACTCCCGAAAGACGGCTGCAAGCACACGCCGCGCCCGACACGCGCCGGCAACGGTTGACCCCAATTGGCTTTCTCTGCCGCAAGATTGAGGACGGACAGGAAGCGCGGTTGATTGGCCAGCATTCCACGGCGAAACTCGACCGGGTCCTTGCCCGCCTTGCGCGCCAGTTCGTCGATGAAGCATTCGACCGCAAACACGTTGTTGTTGGGCCCGACCCCGCGCCAGAACCCCGTTGGTATCGCCGGCGGTTCGGCCCGCACATATTCGACGTGGACATTCGGGATGTCGTAGGGCACGTCGGTGGCGCTGTCGATCGCGTCGATATCGATGCCCTTCTGAAAGGCCGGCGGCAGCCAGCGCGCGATGATCGCAGCGCCGGCAATCTTGTATTTCCAGCCGACGATCTTGCCGGCCGACAAGGTCGCTGCGATCGTATCGCGATAGACCGGTCGATAGATGTCGTGCTGAATGTCCTCCTCGCGGGTCCACACGACCTTGACCGGCCCGTCGACCTCTTTGGCGATGCGAACGGCCGCGACCACCATGTCAGGCTCGAGCTTGCGGCCGAAGCCGCCGCCCAGCAGGTGATTGTTGACGGTCACCTTTTCGACCGGGAGCCCGGCCGCCTTTGCCGCCTCCGACTGCACGCGCGCCATGATCTGCGTTCCGGTCCAGATTTCGCAGGAATCGGGCGTGCAATGCACCGTGGCGTTCAACGGCTCCATCGTTGCGTGGGCGAGAAACGGCAGCTCGAACGAAGCTTCGAGTTTTTCGCCGCTCGCGAGGCCCTTGGCGATGTCGCCGGTGGATTTGGCGACCACGCCGTCCTTTGCGCTGGCGGCGCGCAAATCGTCCCAAATCGCTTTCGAATTGACCTTTTCGTTCGGTCCCTCGTTCCACTCGATGTCGAGCGCGTCCAGGCCTTTTTTCGCCGCCCACATGTGATCGCCGACGACGGCGACGAGATCGTCGAGCACGACGATCTTTCGCACACCCGGAATCTTCTTCGCGGCACGATCATCGACCTTGCCGACCTTGCCGCCGAAAACCGGGCACTGCGCCAGCGTTGCGAACTTCATGTTCGGCACGATGGCGTCGATACCGTAGACCGCCTTGCCGTTGACCTTCTCGGGCGTATCGAGCCGCTTGAACGGCTGGCCGATATAGACGAAATCCTTGGGGTCCTTGAGCGGGACGTCCTTGGGCGGCGTCTGGCCGCTCGCGGCAGCCGCAAGCGCGCCATAGGAGAGCGTCCGGCCGCTCGCCTTGTGGGTCACCTCACCCTTCGACGTCGTGCAACTGGCGGGATCGACGTTCCATTGCGCAGCGGCAGCCTGCACCAGCATGGCACGCGCGCTGGCGCCGGCTTCACGCAGCGGCTTCCAGAATGCCCGGACCGATGTGGAGCCACCGGTCGCCTGAATGATGAAAATCGGATTGCCGTAAAGCTTCTCGTTGGCCGGTGCGTGCAGCAGTTGGACTTTCGACCAATCCGCGTCGAGCTCCTCCGCCAGGATCATCGAGATCGCAGTGTAGATTCCCTGTCCCATCTCGACCTGCGGCATCACCAGCGTGGTCGCACCTTCAGGGTCGATGCGGATGAAGGCGTTGGGCGCGAACTTTCCGTCGGTCGCGTCAGGCGGCTGCACCGGCTCGTTGACGGCGGCGCGCAGCGGCAGGTGGAAGGCCAGCAGGAAGCCGGAGGCGAGGCCGCCGGTCAGAAGCGTGCGGCGGGAGACGCTGTTGTGTGCATTCATGGCGGACCTCACGACTGCCGGCCGGAGGCGGCCTGCTTGATGGCCTCGCGGATGCGCACATAGGTGCCGCAACGGCAGATGTTGCCGGCCATCGCCGCGTCGATGTCGGAATCATCGGGATGGGGCGTCGCCGCCAGCAGTGCCGCGGCCGACATGATCTGGCCGGACTGGCAGTAGCCGCACTGAACCACTTCGGCCTCTAACCAGGCCTTCTGCACCTTCGCGCCCGTAGGCGTGCTGCCGATGTGCTCGATGGTGGTGATGGTGCGGTTCTCGACCGCGCTGACCGGCAGCACGCAGGAGCGCACCGCCTTGCCGTCGACATGCACCGTGCAGGCGCCGCATTGCGCGATGCCGCAACCGAATTTCGTGCCTGTCATTCCGAGAATGTCGCGCAGCACCCACAGCAGCGGCATGTCCGGTGGCGCGTCGAAGGACTTCTGTTCGCCGTTGATGGTGAGATTAGTTGCCATGTGCATCCCCTTGCTCGACGATCGCTTACGGCGATCATGTCGGCGAATTCCGCGCGACCATAATCATACCGACGCGAAACGATGAAGCGTTGAAATTCCCGGCAATGCATATTTGCGCTGCGAAAGCGTCAGGCCATGACGTTCACGAATTTGTGCGGCGATCGCTGCAACGGTTTTGGGCTAATTGATATGATAATCGTCATGTTTTGGCGCATTTTCGTCGTATCCATCGTCGATCGCTGCAGATGACCGTGCGAACGCGCAAAATCATGCGATGACGAAACTCGTGCGTTTGGGAAAGTCGGGCGGCGATCGCGGCTACGTTCGACGGGATTAATCGCGGCTGGCCATTGTTGTGCCCTCTCCCCTTGCGGGAGAGGGCAACACCGCTGGGGGATACAACCTCACTAGGGTGAGGGGTCTCTCTTCGCGAGTCCGGAATTGTAGGGTGGGCAAAGGCGCACTTGCGCCGTGCCCACGAACCTTGCAAGACAGCAATAGACACGTGGGCACGCTTCGCTTTGCCCACCCTACGGCACTGCGCCGTGAGTATGTCAGGTGACCGCGCCCCGCGCCGCGATCGGCCAAAGCGCCTCCACGCGGGCGTCCGGTTTATTGAAGCCGCGCACGCCGACATACCAGTCGTAGAGATTGACGGTCGGGTCGCAATGACCCGGGATGAGCGTCACCTTGTCGCCAATCGCCAGCCGTGACGAAGCGCTGTCGAAGTCGAGCAGGCCGTGCTCGTCAGAGGGCCGATGATAGCGCAGGTCGGGCCGGCCCAGCACAACCGGAAATCCGCTGTCGTTTGACAGGGCCTTGTGGCCCGCATCGATGACCGCGCGTTCGCCGGAGGGAGTGCTCATCACGGTCGCGATCACGAACAGCGCATGCTCAAACAGGTTGGCAT
>NZ_JBFULT010000051.1:0-23334 GCF_054049755.1 Bradyrhizobium sp. P5_C11_2 | reverse complement strand
CATGAGCGACGCGCAGGTGTTCGCCAAGACCGGGCCCGACGCGGTCAAGGAAATGATCGCGCCCCGGCTGTCGTGCTTCATCGTCAACACCGCCCGCTGCCTGCACATGGGAAGCCGGATCCAGTCGGATCACAGCCGCCTGCTCTACACGGCAACCTATATCCAGCAGCCGCGCATCTATCCCGAACCGCCGGCGCGCTTCCGCGCGGTCGGTGCCCTGACGGACCTCGAGCGCACCGTGATGCGGCTCTGACGCGGACCTCCGGGAGCTGATATCTTGCGCATAGGCCTGGTGGTCGATCACCCCAAGCGTGACCTGCCGGGGGCAGTCATGCTCGGTTATCAACTCGCGCGGCGCGGCGTCTCCGTGATGCTGGTGCCGATGTACGAGCAGGCGGTCGACGTCCCGCGGCTCGGGCTCGATGCGCTCGTGGCCAACTATGCGCGCCCGGTCAATCTCGACCTGATGCGCAGCTTTGCCAAGGCCGGCCTCGCGCTGTACGTGCTCGATACCGAAGGCGGCGTGCTCGCGGAGAAAGGCGGCAACTCGCCGCCGGCGATGGCCGCGCACATCAAGGGCAGCGGCTACGCCGAGATCCTGGCGGGCTATTTCTTCTGGGGCAACCGGCTCCACGACGCCTTCCTGGCGGAGGGAACCATGAAGCCGGAGCAGCTCCACCTCACCGGTTGTCCGCGCTTCGATTTTGCAGCGCCGCGCTGGCGCGCGCTGCTCGACGGCGAGCCGCGCGGCTATCTGCTCGTCAACGCCAACTTTCCGCTGGTCAATTCACGCTTCACCGGCAAGCCCGGCGGCGAGCGCGAGGCGATGGTGCGGGCCGGCTGGGATGGCGCCTATGTCGATCGCTTCATCGCGGACCTGAAGCAGGTCTTCGCCAACTATCTCGCCGAGATCGACCGGCTCGCCGCAGCGCGGCCCGACCGCAGCATTCTCGTCCGCCCGCATCCCTTCGAGAGCGAGGACGTCTATCGCAACGCGCTCGCGCGCCACGCCAACGTCCTGGTCGACGGCACCGGCAGCGTGCTCGATCGCATCCGCAATGCGGCCGCCGTCGTTCATCTCAACTGCGGTACGGCCGTCGAATCGGTCTTGCTGGGAAAGCTGCCGCTCCAGCTCGAATACCTGAACACGCCGACGACCGCCGGGCATGCCGCGCTGCCCGCGCGCGTCAGCCGGTCGGTCACCTCGTTCGACGAATTGCTCGGCGCGATCGATCACATCGACAGCGAGACCGAGACCTTCGATTTCGCAGGCGTTCACGCCGCCGATATCGAGGCCTTCTTCCATCTCAATGACGGACAGGCCGCCGACCGGGTCGCCGATGTCCTGACGCGCGCACGAGGTACGCCCCGGCCTTACGTCTCGCTGCTGGCGACCGTGAAGGGCACGCGCGACAAGCCGAGCGTCGGCCAAATCGTCAAGGGCGCCGCGAGCGCCGTGCTCGGATCGGCCGTCACCGAGCGGCTGCGCAGCCAGGTCAATCCGGCCCGGCGCGACAAGCGGATCGAGCCGAGCTTCGTCAAGATCCTGCTTCAGCGTATCGCAGCTCATGATCGCGCGAGCCCGTCGCAATTTACGGCAAGACGCGCGCATTGCGCGACGACGGGCTTGCCGCTCGCGAGCATCGCGATCGAACCCGCCCGATAGAGTCATGACCACATCCGCAAAGACCATACTCATCACCACGCTTGCCGAATACCAGACCCGGTTCTGGATTCCGGTCGCGCAGCGGCTGCGCGCCGCGGGCAATGATGTCGAATTGCTTGCCTTCGACGATCGCAGCGCCGAGATATCGGCCGCTGCAGGCGTGCCGGTCACGAACATGTATCGCGAGGGCCTCAAGGCCGCCTCACCGCCCGACGACCGCAAGGCGTTCGATGCCCGTGTCGCCGGCTATGGACTCGACGGGACCAATTTCCTGTTCAGCCACGAGCGTTTCACCTTCGGCATCAGTGATACGGCCGCGTTGCGCCGGCGGTTCATGATCTATGCCAACGCCATGGAGGCGGTGCTCGACCGGCTGGAGGCACAGGGGCGACGTGCCGAGCTGGTCCAGGAGCTCGGCGGCTTCCTCTCCGTCATCGCGAGCTTCTACGCCGCCAGGCGCCGGGGCATCCGCAACTGGTTCATGGAGCCGTCGTTCTTTCGCGGCCGGATGTATTTCACGCCGGACAGCTTTGCCGCACCCGACATGATGGCGAAGCCAGCCGATGCCGTGTCCCCCGAGGTGCGCGCCTATCTCGACGATACGCTGGCGCAGCGCGCGATCGTCATCCCCAAGAAGGACCAGCATCATTATTCGGCGGCATTCAAGAAGGTCGCCAACCTGCGCAATGCCCATCGTCTTGTCGAAAAGCTCTGGGACCAGTTCGCGCTCGGCAAGCACCAGGAGTTCGGACACAATCTCAGGCATGCGCGCGTGCACGCCGCGATGGCCCTCAACGCGACGCGGCTGCGCAAGCTCTACAAGCCGATCCCGGAAACGCCCTTCGTCTACTACCCGTTCCACGTTCCCGCCGACATGGCGCTGACGCTGCGCTCGCCGGACTATCTCGACCAGGTCGCGACCGTCGATTTCCTGTTGCGCACGATCCCGGATTCACATGTGCTGGTGGTGAAGGAACATCCCGCCCAGATCGGCGCGATCTCGGCCGATCGCCTGTACGAACTCGCGCGCCGGTTCGACAATTTCGTGCTGCTGCCGCCGCAGACCAACAATTACACCGTGCTCAATCGCGCCGACGCCGTCATCTCCGTCAACAGCAAGTCGGGTGCCGAGGCGCTGCTGCTCGGCAAGCCGGTCGTGGTGATGGGCGATGCCTTCTACCGCTCCTGCCCGCTGGTCTATGCGGTCGATCGCCTGGCCGACGTGCCCGCGCGGCTCCGCGAAGCATTGCGCGCCGGGCCGTTCGATCCGGCCAGAGGCGCGCCCTATTTCGAGTTTGCCTGGCGCCGGTCTTATCCGGGCGAGCTCTATATCAGCGATCCCAAGCTGCTCGACACGTTTTCCGCCTCCTTGCACACGGCCATCGCCGAACCCGCCGGTGTGAACTGAACGGACCCATCATGCCGCTCGTCTCGATCATCACACCGTCCTGGAACGTCGAAGGCCTGATCGAGGAGACGATCCGCTCGGTGCAGAACCAGACTTTCGCCGATTGGGAACTCCTGATCGCCGACGACTGCTCGACCGACAGGACGCCGGAGATCATTGCGGCGATCGGCGAACGCGATCCTCGCGTCAAGCTGATCCGGCAGGCCAAAAATGGTGGTCCGGCGCTCGCGCGCCAGGCCTCGATCGATGCTGCGCAGGGCCGCTATCTCGCTTTCCTCGACAGCGACGATCTGTGGCTGCCCGGCAAGCTCGAGCGCCAGCTCGCGTTTGCCCGCGAAAAGCGGGCGGCACTCAGCTACACCGCTTTCCGCCGCATCGACGAAACCAACACGGTCACCGGACGCCTGATCGAGGTGCCGGCTTCGCTGAGCTACGAGCAGCTGCTGAAGAACACCGCGATCGCAACGCTGACCGCGATGGTGGACCGCGAGATCGCCGGTCCCATCGCGATGAAGAACGAGGGCTACGACGATTTCTGCCTGTGGCTCTCGATCCTCAAGCCCGGCCAGACCGCATTCGGCCTCAACGAGGACCTTGCACGCTACCGCGTCAGGGGCTCTTCGGTCTCCAGCCGCCCGATGCGCTCCGCCAAATGGGTCTGGCAGATCTATCGGGACGTCGAGCAACTCTCCCTGGTCAGATCGGCATGGTGCTTTGCCCATTGGGGGGCGCGAGCCTGGTTGAAGCGGCGGGAATTCTAGCGACGCTCGCGACCCTGCGCGGCAAGCGCCGCAYAGCCACCTGCGACGGCGGGAAATGAACATTGCGACCTGGATCGGTTGTCTCTAGTCTGCCCCGGATCGGAGGGGGCTTTGCGTGTACAATCAAGGTGTTATTCCACTGGCAGCGCGTCCCCTCGCCGATCGCCGGGCCAGGATAGGCTGGGTGCTGTGCAGCCTGTTTCCCGCAATTTTTCTGCTGTCTCTGTTTGCGCTGACTTCGCTCAGCGCGCCCGAACATGACGACTTCTGCTTCGCGGAACTGTACATGCGCCACGGCTTCGTCCAGACCGTGTCGATCTTCTATCATTCGCAGTCGGGCCGGATCCTGGCCCTCTGGCTGACCCAGATCCCGCCGGCAATCTCCGCTGCGGCCAATGTCAGCTTACTGTCGGCCTATGCACTGACGATGGCTGCGAGCGCGGGGCTGTTCATAGCCGCGACGGCCCTCGCCATGGTCCGTGCCTGGCCTCGCACCGGCGCGCTTCAATTGACCTTCCTCACCTTCGCATTCGCAAGCGCCGCGGTTAGCGCGGCGCCGAGCGTGCGGGATCTGCTCTATTGGCTGTCGGCCGTGACCTGTTACGTCCCGCCCGCCCTGGTCACCATCCTGATCCTCGGGGAGTGCATTCGGGCGCTGGACGGGCAAGCCGGCTTTTCATGGCCGCTCAGCCTTGCCATGGCCGTGGGCGGGTTCGCGGCTGCGCTGTGCAACGAATTCACCGGCGTCTGGCTCCTGCTGATGGTCTCGGCGTCACTGAGTGCGCGCCATGTCTTCGGCCAGCAGCGCCAGATCGTGCATCACATCCTGATCGCAACGGCGATCGCCATCGGATGGATGATCGTCGTATCGGCCGACGGCAACGGCACGCGCATGGAACAACTCCCGAACGGGGGGCGTGTGATCTGGTCGGTTTTCCAAGCGCTTCTCGATTCGCTCGCCGGACTCGGCCGCTTCCTTCGAGAGCCCGCCATCGTCGCCTGGCTCGCCGCTGTCGGCCTCATTGCATTGGACGGGCCCGATCCCGCGCCCACAGCGCCGCAAAAGAGCAGGCTGTTGGCCCTCGGCACGATCGCGGTCTGCCTGGCGTGCTGCTATTTCGAATATTTCGCTCATCGATATGCGACGGGGATGCGGCTTGTCGAGCGGGCGCAGAACCAGGCGTTGATCCTGCTGCTGTTCGGATCGACGCTCAGCGTCAGGCTGCTCGTTCGCGCCTACCGCCCGCAATTGCGCGAACGTCTTGCGGCGGGCGCGGGTCGCGGCCTGCTCGGTCCGGTCGGGATGCCCGCGAGCCTGACGCTCCTCATGATCGCCTCGCTTGGCCTGAGCTCGACGGCGCTCCAGCTGCGCTCGCAGTGGCAGAGCCTGTACCCGTACTGGCGGGAGAGCGCCGCACGGCACGCCCTCCTGACAACGAGCCCCGAGCCGGTTGTCGCCGTTCCCCGGCACGAATGGACGCCGTCCCTGCTGATGACCGCCGACGTGACGGCCGATGCCGGCAGATTGCCGAACGACTGCATCGCCAGATATTACCGCAAGTCCGCCATCTACGCCGCCGRCACGCCGCGGTGATCCCTTGCCCCGCTTCAGAGACACCAACGTGAAAACAATCAGCGTCATCACGCCCTGCTACAATGAAGAGCTGAACGTCAGGGATTGCTATGAGGCGATCCGGAAGATCTTCGACGGCGAGCTCAAGGGCTATCGGCGCGAGCACATCTTCTGCGACAACGCCTCCGACGATCGCACCGTGGAGATCCTGCGCGAAATCGCCGCACAGGATCCCGCGGTGAAGATCATCGTCAACGCACGCAACTTCGGACCGCTGCGCAACACCTTCAACGGCGTGATGGCCTCGCGCGGCGACGCCGTTCTCCTGTTCATGCCGGCCGATCTCCAGGATCCGCCCGAACTGCTTCCCGAATTCGTCAAGCTGTGGGAGGCCGGCTACGAGATCGTCTACGGCATCCGCGCGGTCCGCGAGGAAGGGCGGCTGATGCGCGGCATCCGCAATGCCTATTACCGCGTTCTGACCCGTTTCTCCGAGGTCAACGTTCCGCCCGGCGTCGGCGACTTCCAGCTCGTCGACCGGCGCGTCGTCGAGGCGATGCGGAGCGTCCGCGACACCTATCCGTTCATGCGGATGATGACGTTCGAATGCGGCGGCCGCGCCGTCGGCGTTCCCTACACCTGGCGCCAGCGCAAAAAGGGTTTTTCCAAGAACCGCGCCGGCGCGCTGATCGACCAGGGCCTCAACGGGCTGGTGTCGTTCACCACGGCGCCGGTGCGCTTCGGGCTGTTCGCGGGCTTCCTGATCTCGGCCCTGAGCATCGGCTATGCGATCGTCAATTTCGTCGTCGGCCTGATCCTGTACAGGCAGCTCGCCGAGCCCGGCATCATCACGCTAATCGTCGCCATGTTCTTCTTCGGCGGCGTGCAGCTGTTCTTCATGGGCATGATCGGCGAATACGTTCTCGCGATCTACGGCCAGGTTCGCGAGAAGCCCGTGGTGTTCGAGCGCGAACGCGTCAATTTCGACCCCGCACCGCCGCCCGGCACGTGACGTACGGGCCGTCTCAGCGCTTCGCCAGCGATTGCTCGATCCGCGCGATGATCGCCTGAACCGAGAGGCCGGCGGCATCGAGCAGCGCCTCGCGCGATCCCGCCTGCGAGGTCTTGCCTCCCTGCTCGGGAATGCCGATGCCCGCGATCGGCGGCCTGACCACGTCGCCGGCGAATGCGCCCGCCACCAGGCTGAACAGGCCGCCGCGCAGGATGTGCTCTTCGAGCGTCACGACGAGCGCGGCATCGCGCACGGCCTCGCGGATCGCGGCCTCGTCGAATGGCTTCAGGCAGGAGACGCTGACGACACCGGCGTCCTTGCCGCGCCTGGCCAGCTCGTCGGCAGCCTCCAGCGCGCGTGAGGCGACCGGTCCAGACGCGAGGATGACGATCTCCCGCCCCTCGCGCAGGACGCGCGGCCTGCGGATGTCGGTCACCGCGGTGGCACCCAGATTCGGCTCGCCGGCACGGCTCAGCCGCAAATAGGACGGCTTGCCGCTTGTTGCGATCAGACGCGTCGCGGCGCGCACCTCCATGGGATCGCAGGGCACGAACACCTCGATGCCCGGCAGCATCGACATGATGCCTGCATCCTCCAGCGCGTGGTGGGTGTAGCCCTGACTGCCATAGGCATAGCCGGCGCCCACGGCCACGACCTTGACGTCGGCACCGTGGTAGCAGACGTCGTTGCGGAGCTGCTCGAGGCAGCGCAACGTCGGGAAGTTGCCGATCGAGTAGATGAAGACCGTCTTGCCCGACAGCGCGATGCCGGCGGCGATCCCCGCCATGTTCTGTTCGGCGACGCCGACATTGAAGTAGCGCTCGGGAAACTTCGCCGCAAAGGGCTCAAGCACGGAATAACCGAGATCGCCGCAGAGCAGCCAGATATCGGGATTCTCGCTCGCGGCCTGCGACAGGCTCTCGATGAACGTCGTCCTCATGCACCGACCTCGGCCAACGCCTGCGCGAGCAGTTCATCCGAGGGCGAGCGATAGTGCCATTCGAGCTTGTTCTCCATGAAGCTCACGCCCTTGCCCTTGATCGTGTGTGCGATCACGACGGTCGGCCGGCCCGAGGCCGCCGGCACCGCGCTCAGCACACGCTCGAGCGCGGCCGTGTCGTGACCGTCGATCTCCTCGACGTGCCAGCCGAACGACCGCCACTTCTCGGCGAAGGGATCGAGGTTGAGAACCTCGGCGACCGAGCCAAAGCTCTGGATCTTGTTGAAGTCGACGATGACGCAGAGATTGCCGAGCTTGTGATGGGGCGCAAACAGGATGCCTTCCCAGTTCGAGCCCTCGTCGCATTCCCCGTCGCTGAGCAGGCAGAAGACGCGGCTGCCACCGCCTGCCGAGCGCGCGGCAAGCGCCATGCCGATCGCAATCGGCAGGCCGTGGCCGAGGGAACCGGTGGAGACCTCGACGCCGGGCACGGCGTGGCTGACGTGTCCGGTGAAGATCGATCCGTCGCGGCAGTAGGTGTCGAGCTCGGCGAGCGAAAAGAAACCGCATTCGGCGAGCGTTGCGTACATGATCGCCGTGGCGTGGCCCTTGCTGAGCACGAAGCGGTCGCGACTGGCGGCTTGCGGATCGGCGGGGTCGACGCGCAGGATTTGCGTGTACAGCACCGCCAGGATGTCCGCCATCGAGAGGCAGCCGCCGATATGCGAGGCCTTGGCGGCATGCACCATGCGCAACGCGTGCGCACGGATCCRCCGGGCGAACTCCCTCGGCTCAGGACGATTTGCGGGAAGACTTGGTCGCGTCATGCCAGTTTACCGTTTCGCGTAGTCCCTGATCCAACGGCACTTCGGGCTTCCAGCCCAATGCGAGCATGCGCGAAACGTCCGCGGCCAGGACCATAACCTGATCGGGCCGGTACGCCAACTCGCCGAAGCCGAGCACTGCGCCGGGGTCGACGAGATCGCGCAGCCGCGTCACCGTCTCGCGCAGCGGCGGCGCATCCGCACTGCCGACGTTGAAGATGCCGCCCGCAGCTTCATGCGTGATCGCCAGCCGGAAGGCGGCCGCGGCATCGCGCGCGTGCAGAAATCCCCAGCGCTGCTCGCAGGCCGTCAGCGCCATGTGCTGTCCGGAGCGCAAGTTCCGGATCATGCCCGGGATCAGCCAGTGGTCGGCATCCTTCGGCCCGTAGGTCGAGAAGATCCTGAGCCAGGCCGCACGCAGCCCCCGCTCCTCGCACMGGCGCATCGCCATCGATCCGGCCGCGAGCTTGGCCATGCCGTACAACGTCGTCGGCCGCGGCGCATCCTCCTCGCGAATCGCGCGATCGTAGGGCCCGTACTCCGCCTGCGATCCGGCGCCGACGAAGATCCCGGCACCGGCCTCGGCTGCGAGCTCGGCGAGCCGCACCGTGTCGGCGACGTTGACCGCCTGAACCGGGCTGTTGCGGTCGGCCCCTGCGACGCCGCGCCAGGCCATGTGCACGACCGCCTCCGGCGCAAAGGCCCCCAGCGCGCCGCGCAGCCCGTCCAGATGCTCCAGGCTGCCCGGGATCACGTGCAACCGGTCATGGACCTCCCCGAGACGCCAATGGGAGCTTGCCGGCCGCAACAGGACCGCCACCTCGTGCCCCCGCGCCACGAGGTCCGCAACGAGATAGGAGCCCAGAAAGCCGCTTGCGCCGGTGACAAAAACACGCATGGCCCCGGGTAGATCAGCTACCCCGGGCCCGTCAATGTCCCGGTTCGGCAAGCGCCCCGGCCCGGAGCCGCGTTCCCGGCACGGTTGGAGCCCGATCCGACCTTGATTATCCGGCCGATGCGGCTAAACGGGGGGCCAGGATCGAGGTTCGACGACGCAGGGGTAGACGCATGAGTGACTTCAGGCTGGCCATGGTTTCCGCGGGCTTCGAGCACGGCGGAAACGTCACCCATCGTCACTTCGACGGCCATCCCGACCTGCTCGTCTATCCCTTCGAGTCGCAGCTCGGCAACCGCAACTTCAACGACTTCCTCGCTTCCGTCGAGCGCGTTCAATACCGCTATCCCGAATTTCCGGAAGGGCTGAGCGCGATCGAGCTCTACGAGCAGATGATCGACGAGGAGCTGAAGACGTTCCTGCGCAAGCGCAACGGCTCCAAGTTCCGCGATGCGGACTGCGTGATGGACGAGAAAAAGCGCGTCGCCGAATTTGCCCGGCTGGTCGGCGAGCCTCCGGTCTTCCGCCGCCAGGTGATCGAGGCCTTCTTCCGCTCGACCTTCGCGGCCTGGGAGAACTATTACGCCAAGCCGCGCCCGGGCATGGTCCATGTCGGCTATTCGCCCGCCATCGGCATCGACGCCGACCGCATGGTGCGCGACTTCCCCAACATCCGCATCCTGCACATCGTGCGCAATCCGTTCTCGGCCTATCGCGACACCAAGCGCCGCCCCTTCCCGCAGCCGCTGACGAAATACCTGATCACCTGGAACATCTATCACTCGACGGTCGAGATGTTCGCGAAGATGTATCCGCAGAACGTGCGGATCTTCCGCTACGAAGACCTCGTCGAGGACAAGCGCAAGTTCATGACCGAGGCAGCCGGCTTTATCGGCGTGCCCTTCGCCGATGCCATGCTCTATCCGAGCTGGAACGGCGTCGAGATCAAGGACTCCATCGCGCCCTGGGGAACCGTGCTCAAGAGCACCAGGGACTACAACCAGGCGGTCATCGAGGAGCTCTCGGACCAGGAGCGCAGGCAGATCGCGCAGGGCACCGCGGCGCTGGCCCGTCATTTCGGCTACGACCGGATCGACTATCTGAGCCCGCTCTATCGTGCTGAGTAAGATCGCGTTCTTCGAAACCGACGACCGCCCCGACATCGCCGCCGATCGCGCGCGCCTTCTGCCCGCACTTCAGCGGCATCTGCAATCCTCCGGCCGCGACGTCACCGTCACGCCGGTGCCCGACGGCACGCTCGGCGTCTGCCTCAAGGCGGATGTCTCCGGCGAAAAGCGCTTTGTGAAGACGCATCTTCCAGGCGCCACCGCGCGCGCCAGCCTCGCCAAGGAAGCCGAGATCCTCGCGCGGCTCTATGGCAAGTCGATCGTGCTCGACCATTTCGAAGTCCCGCTCGCGGACGGAACGCTCCGGCTCTGCATCCTGATGCCCGTGCTCGTACCGCTGGCCGCCCCGATGCGGCCCGCGGACGCTGCCGCGATGGCGCACGAATGCAGCAAACGGCTCGAAGACTGGCGGCCGGATCATCTTGCCTCGTTCGAGCGCTGTCTGGCATCCGCCGCTCAGGCCCTGAAGACGCTGTCCGACCGTGGCCTGCTGGAGGAGGCCAGCGCGGCCGAGGTGCGCCGGCTGATCGCGCTGCTCGGGGATCGTCTCGCGGATTTGCCCGAAGCGCTCTGCCACGGCGATTTCGGACCGAAGAACATCATGCTCCAGGGAACCGAGCCGCGCGTCATCGACTGGGAAGACGCGTTCCGCGGCATCGCCGGCTACGACTACCTCTACTGGCTGACCTTCATGGAGAACCGGCCGTCCCTGCAAACCGCCGCCTTCGGCCGAACCGGCCTCGCCCCGGACGTCGAGCGCGCCATCCTCGCGCTCGTCGTCCTGCTCAAATCCTACCTGGCGGTGTTGTCGGGCGCGCATCTGAAGCACGCGGTGTCCGCCCAGGCCCGCATCGCCGAGATTCTCGATCTGCCGCGCTGATCATGCCGCCTGCGCGGCGCCGACGACCTGATCGAGCTGATCGAGCGAGAACTTGCGCAGGTCGCGGCCATCGCGCAGCGCCTTGTACCAGTCGACGGTGAGACGAAGGCCCTGCCCCAGATCGAGCCGTGGACTCCAGCCGAGTTCGTTGCGCGCCTTCGCGCAGTCGAGCCTGAGATAGGCGGCTTCGTGCGGGTGCGGACCGGCATCTGCCGTCCACCGCGCCCCGTCGCCCCATAGCGCGATCAGATGATCGACCACCGTCCCGACCGGGACCTCGCTTGCAGCGTCGGGCCCGAAATTCCAGCCGCCGACGAAGCGCTCGTCGCCCGCCAACCGTTCGACCAGCGTCAGATAGCCGAGCACGGGATCGAGCGCATGCTGCCAGGGTCGCACCGAATTGGGGTTGCGGATGCGCAGCGCCTCGCCGTCGAGGAAGGCCTGCATCGCATCGGGCACCAGGCGGTCGCGCGCCCAGTCGCCGCCGCCGAAGACGTTGCCGGCCCGCGCGGTCGCGACGCGCGCGGCGCCCTGCGTATTGAAGAAGCTGTGGCGATAGGACTGCGTCACGAGCTCGGCGCAGGCCTTGCTGTTGCTGTAGGGATCATTGCCGCCGAGACGGTCGTCCTCGCGGAAGGCCGTGCCGGCGCCATTGTTCTCGTAGCACTTGTCGCTGGTGACATTCAGGATCACCTGCACCGAGCRCAGTTGCCGAGCGGCCTCCAGCACATGCACCGTGCCCATCACGTTGGTCGCGAAGGTCTCGACCGGCTCCTCATAGGACGGGCGCACCAGCGCTTGAGCGGCCATGTGGATGACGATGTCGGGTTCGGCCTCCGCCATTGCGGCGCGCAAGGTCGCGAGATCGCGGACATCGGCGATACGATGCTTGATGTCGTCGGCGATGCGCGCCGTCACGAACAGTGCGGATTGATGCGTCGGCGGCAGCGCATAGCCGTAGACGCTGGCACCCAGCCGACGCAGCAGCAGCGAGGCCCATGCGCCCTTGAAGCCGGTATGTCCGGTGAGAAAGACCCTCTTGCCGCGCCAGAATGCCGGATCCGTCACCAGACCCTCCATTTGGCGCGGTTGCCCGCCCACTCGCCCTCGAGGAAGTTGCGATCGCGCAGCGAATCCATCGGGTGCCAGAAGCCGTGGTGCACATAGGCTCGCAGATCGTCGCCGCGCACGAGTTGCTCCATCGGCTCGCGCTCCCAGATCGTCTTGTCGCCGGCGATCAACTCGCCGACCGATGGCGACAGCAGGAAGAAGCCGCCATTGATCCAGCCGCCGTCGTCGTTCGGCTTCTCCTCGAAATTGACCACCCTGTCGCCCTCGATCGAGACCGCGCCGAACCGTTTGGCCGGCCGCACCACCGAGACGGTGGCCCGGCGCCCATGCGCCTTGTGGAAAGCGATCTCGGCGGCCAGGTCGATATCGGCGACGCCGTCGCCATAGGTCAATGCGAAGAAGGGCTCGTTCGCGACGTAGGGCAGCACCCTCTTCAGCCGGCCGCCGGTCTGCGTCTCCTCGCCGGTATCGACCAGCGTGACCCGCCACGGCTCGGCGGTCTCGCGATGCACCTCCATCCGGTTCTCGGCGAGGTGGAAGGTGACGTCGGACATGTGCAGGAAGTAGTTCGCGAAATACTCCTTGATCATGTAGCCCTTGTAGCCAAGGCAGATCACGAAATCATGGAAGCCGTAATGGCTGTAGATCTTCATGATGTGCCAGAGGATCGGCCGGCCGCCGATCTCGACCATCGGCTTCGGCCGCGTGCTGGTCTCCTCGGCGATTCGGGTGCCCAGCCCCCCGGCAAGAATTACGACTTTCATTGACCTGCTCCGAACGGGAAGACTCGTTCCCCTCGCACTCCAGACGGCTTCTATACGAACTGGCGGCGCCTGAAAAATCGTCCGCGGCGCGAACCGTTCGGACTTTAGAGGTATTTAAATACCTAACTCAAGCCTATTGGCGTTTCCTTGCGTAGCCGATACCACTCTGCCGGCCGCACCGGACGAGACCGTCCCAAGATCCTGCCCGAGATCCTGCTGGAACCGATCATGCCGTTTGAAAGCTACAAGAACAGCCGCATCCTCGTGACCGGAGGCGCCGGGTTCATCGGATCGCATCTCTGCGAGCGACTGCTCGATGCGGGCGCCGAGGTGGTGTCCGCCGACAATTATTTCACCGGCAGCCGGCGCAACATCGCCCATCTGATCGCAAATCCGCTGTTCGAGGCGGTCAGGCACGACGTCACCTTCCCGCTCTACATCGAGGTCGACGCGATCTTCAACCTGGCCTGCCCGGCCTCGCCGATCCACTACCAGCGCGACCCCGTGCAGACCACCAAGACCTCCGTGCACGGCGCCATCAACATGCTGGGCCTCGCCAAGCGGCTCAAGGCCCGCATCTTCCAGGCCTCGACCAGCGAGGTCTATGGCGATCCGCTGATCCATCCGCAGACCGAGGATTATTGGGGCAACGTCAACCCGATCGGCATCCGCTCCTGCTACGACGAAGGCAAGCGCTGCGCCGAGACGCTGTTCTTCGACTATTGGCGCCAGCATGGCCTGCCGATCAAGGTCGCGCGCATCTTCAACACCTATGGGCCGCGCATGCAGCCCAATGACGGACGCGTGGTGTCGTCCTTCATCGTCCAGGCGCTCAAGGGCGAGCCGATCACCGTGTTCGGCGACGGCGGGCAGACCCGCTCGTTCTGCTATGTCGACGACCTCGTCGAGGCCATCGTGCGGCTGATGGTGACGGCGGAAGACATCACCGGCCCGATCAACCTCGGCAACAATTCCGAGTTCACGATCCGCGAGCTCGCCGAGAAGGTCATCAAGCTCACGGGCTCGCGCTCCAAGCTGGTGTTCAAGCCGCTGCCGCAGGACGACCCGCGGCAGCGCCAGCCCGACCTCGCCAAAGCGAAGGCGGTCCTGAACTGGGAGCCGAAGGTTGCGCTCGAGGACGGGCTGAAGGAGACGATCGCCTATTTCAAGCACTCGCTTGAGCTGGCCTGATCCCGCTCGCAACTCCCCTCGTCCGCAGCGAGCCTGCCCGCAATGAACGCACCATCCGGTATCGTCAGGGATCTCCGATTGCGGCTGGACTCGAAGGCCGCGCTGACGATCCTGGTGCTGCTGCACAGCCTCGTCACTTGCCTGTCGCTGATCAAGGTCGCGACCTTCCAGTACTATATCAGCTTCAGCGGGGAGCGCCTCTGGATCGCGATCATCGTTGCGCTCGGCTTCTCCGTCGTTTCGCTGCTGTTCGCCGTCGCCCGCTTCAGCTTCGGTTATTTCGTCGGGTTCTATTTCTACACGATGATCCTCGGCTTCCTGTGGATCGACGTGTTCTCCTATTACAGCTACCCGCAATTGCCCGCAGGCATCTCGGCGGCGTTGGCGCTGGTGCTCTTCCTGTTGCCCGTGCTGTTCGTCAGGGCGCCGCTGCGACAGCTCGTTGCGTTGTCGCATGCTCATTTCGAGCATCTGCTGACGCTGATCCTGGCGGTCTCGGTGGTCACCATCGCCGTGGCCTCTACCTACAATTTCCGGCTGATCACGGTCGCGCACATCTACGACTATCGCAACGCGCTCGAATTTCCGGCAGCGGTGCGATATCTCACGGGCTGGGTCTCCAGCACGTTGTTGCCGTTCGCCTTCGCCTGCTACTGGCTGCTCGGCCATCGCTGGCGCGCTGGCCTGGTCCTGATCCTGCTGCTGTTCTTCTACCCGATCACGCTGACCAAGTTCGCTTTCTTCACGCCCGCCTGGCTGATCGCACTGGCCGTGCTCTCGCGCTTGCTGGAAGCGAGGACTTCAGCCATCGCATCGATCTTCGTCCCGATGCTCCTTGGCCTCATCGTGATCGTTCTGACGGGCGCCCCCCTCAACAGCATTCCCGGCAGATATTTCGACCTCGTCAACATCCGGATGATCGCGACCGCATCCAGCGCCCTCGACATCTACAACAATTTCTTCGCGAGCCATCCGCTGACCTGGTTCTGCCAGATATCCATCCTCAAGCCGCTGACGCATTGTCCCTACCAGGCGCCGCTGGCGGTCGTGATGCAGGAGGCCTACGACATCGGCAATCTGAATGCGTCGCTGTTTGCGACCGAAGGGATCGCATCCGTCGGCCTCTACCTCGCGCCTTTGACGGCGCTCGCATCCGGCTTCGTGCTGGCGCTTGGCAACCGTGCCTCCGCGGGACTTCCGCCCCGCTTCGTCCTGATGTCCGCCGGCGTGCTGCCGCACGTCCTGCTCAACGTGCCGCTCTCGGTCGCCATGCTCACCCACGGCACCGCCATCCTGTTCATGCTCTGGTACGTGATGCCCCGCAGCCTGTTCGAACGGAAACCGTGACGCCGTGCGCATCCTGATCCTCAACGCCGACTATCCGCGCTTCCTCTCCTGGCTCTACCGGCGCAGGCCGGGCCTCGAGAACGAGCCCTACGCGGCGCAGATGGCGGCGCGAAACGCCAGCCTGTTCGGCGTCGCCGATTTCTACTCCCGCAACTTTACCGGTCTCGGACACGTCGCCGCCGACATCCATGTCAATAATCCCTGGATGCGGGCGGCGTGGGCGCGCGAGCACGGCCTCGCCGTCACCGAGCCGGCACCGCCGGGCGCGCCGGCCGCGCGCGATGCCGTTCCCGGCTGGCTGCAACGCGCCATCGCGCCATTCAAGCCGGTGCTGCGGCCGCTCGCGCGCAAGGTCGGGCTCAGCCCGCGTCTCGACGCGGAAGCGGAACAGATCCTGCTGGCGCAGATCGAGGAGTTCCAACCCGATCTCGTCCTCAACCAGGATCTGTTTCATGTCGACACGCGCCTGGCGCGCCGGATCAAGCAGATCGGCCGCCCGATCCTGATCGGCCAGATCGGCATCTCGCCTTCGCGCGGCGAGGACTGGTCGGTCTACGACCTCATGATCTCCCAGATGGCTGCCGTCGTCGATTTCTTCCGTTCCCACGGCGCGCGCGCCGAGGTGGTCCATCTCGCCTTCGAGCCTGCGATCCTCGACATCCTGCCTCCGCTGCCGTCGCAAAACTTCGACGTCACCTTCGTCGGCGCGRTGTCGGCGGATCACCAGCTCCGTGTCGCGCAGCTCGAGGCGGTGGCACGGCGCTACGATCTCAAACTGTTCGGCAGCGGCCTGCATACGCTTCCCGCCTCCTCGCCGCTGCATCGCTGCTATCAGGGCGAGGTGTGGGGCGTGGAAATGTACCAGGCGCTTCGCGCCTCGCGCGTCACGCTCAACTCGCACATCGACATGGCCGGCCGCGAGGCCGGCAATGCGCGGCTGTTTGAGGCCACCGGGGTCGGCGCGTTCCTGCTCACCGACTTCAAGGACAATCTCGACACGCTGTTCGCGCCCGAGCGTGAGGTCGCAGCGTGGCGCACGGTCGAGGACTGCCTTGCGATGATCGAGCGGTATCTCTCCGACGATGCGGCACGCCTGTCCATTGCAAAGGCGGGACAAGCCCGGACATTTGCCGCCCACACGTTCCGCAGGCGCGTCGAGGATATCCTGGCTTTCGTGGGCTAAACCCACGCCGACGGCACGCCGATTGTCATAATCGGTCCGCCCTTGACGGTCCCGGCCAAAATGGCCAAAGTGCACGACGGGACAGCTATCTCACTCTAATTGCAGCGCTTTTTGTCGAGGCCCAGATGGAACACGTCGAACATGTTCGATTCGGCGACCAGCTTTACGCGATCATCGTGCGCGCCTCGTTCCGCGAACCGGGCATCCATTTCTTTTCGTCGCCGGAACTGTCGCAGCAGCTCGCCTATATGAGCCATCCGCAAGGCAAGAGCATCGAGCCGCACCGCCACAACAAGGTGACGCGGGAGGTGCACTACACCCAGGAAGTCCTGCTGATCCAGAAGGGCAAGCTCCAGGTCGACTTCTACACGGTCGAGGAAAAATATCTCGAAAGCCGCGTGCTCGGTGCCGGCGACATCATCCTGCTGTGCAGCGGCGCCCACGGCTTCCACGTGCTCGAGCCGCTCGAAATGTTCGAGATCAAGCAGGGTCCCTATTCCGGCGAGAACGACAAGACCCGGTTTGCCGAGGTCGCGCCGTCCGAAATCCGGATCAAGGGTCCGGGCCTGTGACCGCGCCGTTCATTCCCGTCAACACGCCGCTGCTCGACGGCAACGAGGCCGACTATCTCGCCGAGTGCATCCGGACCGGCTGGATCTCGTCGGAGGGACCGTTCATCAAGCGCTTCGAGCAGGCGATGGCCGAAATTGCCGGGCGGCGCCACGGCATCGCCGTGACCAACGGCTCGGTCGCACTCGACATCGCCGTTCATGCGCTCGGGCTCGAGCAAGGCTCCGAGGTCATCATCCCGACCTTCACGATCATCAGCTGCGCCGCCGCTATTGTGCGGGCCGGCCTCGTCCCCGTCGGCGTCGACTGCGATCCCGCGACCTGGAACATGACGGTCGAGGGTGTCGAGGCCGCGATCACGCCGCGCACGCGCGCGATCATGCTGGTCCACATCTATGGCCTCCCGGTCGATCTCGATCCGATCATGGCGCTCGCGCACAAGCACGATCTGAAGCTGATCGAGGACGCCGCCGAGATGCACGGCCAGACCTATCGCGGTGCGCCCTGCGGCAGCTTTGGCGACGTCTCGACCTTCAGCTTCTACCCCAACAAGCACGTCACCACCGGTGAAGGCGGTATGATCCTCACCGACGACGACGCGCTTGCCGATCGCCTGCAAGGCTATCGCAATCTCTGCTTCCAGCCGCAGCAGCGTTTCGTCCATGAGGAGCTCGGCTGGAACGCCCGCATGACCAACCTCCAGGCCGCGCTCGGCGTCGCCCAGGTCGAGCGCCTGCCGCGCACGGTCGAGCTCAAGCGCCGGATCGGCCGGCTCTATGACGAGCATCTCGGTGGCCTCAACAGCGTCCGCCGCCCGGTCGCCCGCACCGGCTATGCGGACAACATCTACTGGGTCTACGGCATCGTGCTCGGCGACGACGTGCCGTTCGACGCCAAGGAAGCAATGCGCCGCCTCGGCGAAAAGGGCATCGGCACGCGGCCGTTCTTCTGGTGCATGCACGAACAGCCGGTGCTGCGCCGGATGGGCCTGATGCTCGGTGAGTCCCATCCGAACGCGGAATACATCGCCCGCCGCGGTTTTTATTTGCCGAGCGGCCTTGCCTTGACCGACGACGAGATCGCTCGCTCTGCGCAGGCGCTGAAGGAGATTCTGGCGTGACGGTGTTCGCCGACTACGCGCCTTGGTACGACCTCTTGTATCAGGACAAGGATTACGCGGCGGAGACGGCGTTCGTCGAAGCGCGGCTGCGCGACCACCGCGTTTCCTCGGGCAGGCTGCTCGATCTCGGCTGCGGCACCGGCCTGCACGCGCTCGCCTTCGCGCGCCAGGGGTGGAACGTTGCCGGCATCGATCTCAGCCACGAGATGATCGCGAGTGCCAAGGCACGCGCCCAGCAGGCGGGACTTGCGATTCCGTTCCGGCAGGGCGATGCCTGTGTCGCGGGCCCCGAACGCGATTTCGATGCGGTCGTGTCGCTGTTCCACGTCGCCAGCTACCAGACCAGCCGCGATGCCCTGATGGCCATGTTCCGCACCGCGCACGCCGCGCTGAAGCCGGGCGGCGTTTTCTTTTTCGACTACTGGTACGGCGGCGCCGTGCTCGCGCAGGGCGTCGAGACCCGGGTCAAGGTGATCGAGCAGAAGCCGCTGCGCCTCACCCGCATCGCGCAATCCGATCATGACGAACAGGCCGCGACCGTCACGGTGAACTACACGCTGTTCTGCGAGGACACGGACCGCGCCACGATCCGGCGCGTCGATGAAGCGCACCGGATGCGCTACTGGTTTCCGTTCGAGATCGACGCGGCATTGCAGGCAAGCGGCCTCCAGCCGGCCGGCCACGCCGCATGGCTGACGCAGGACGCACCACATTCGAAGAACTGGGCGGCCTACGCGGTCGCCAGAAAGAGCGTCACGCCGTGAGACCGCTGCGGCTCGCCGTCATGCTGGAACAGGCCCTCGAAGTCGGCGGCGGCTTCCAGCAGCCGCTGAGCGACCTGCTCTGGCTGCGTGACTGGGCGGCCAAGTCGGGCAACGAGATCGTGGTGTACTCGCCCTATCCGAAGACGCTGGAGATCCTGAAGGAGTTCGGCGTCGCGGCCCGGCTGCGCAAGTTCGGCGTGCTCGACTATGTCTTCCTGTTCCTGAAATATTGCGGACCGTTCGATCTGGTCCAGATCGCACTGAAGCTGAAGTCGTCGTTCGAGCGCGCGCTGATCCGCGACGGCATCGACGTCGTGCATTTCACCTCGACCTCGAAGCGGCACTTGCTGCTCTATGAGCTGCCCTTCATCATCACGATCTTCGACGGCTGCCATCGCGACGCGCCGGAATTTCCGGAGGTCCGGACCTTCGGCGAATTCGAGCGCCGCGAGATCCTGTTCGGCCTCGCCAGCATCAAGGCGGCGGTCGTGATCGTCAACGCGCCCGAGCTGACCGACGATCTCTGCCGGCGCTACGCCATGGAAAGAGAGCGCGCGGTCTGTATCCCGTTCTCGCCCTCCACCTATGTCAGCCGATCCGCGCCCGATGCCGCTGCCGACGCGGCGGTGCTGGCGAAATATCGGCTCGAACCGGGCTATCTGTTCTATCCGGCGCAGTTCTGGCCGCACAAGAACCACATGACGCTGCTCGCCGCGCTCGCAAGCTTGCGCGAGCGGGGCATCACCGAACGGCTGGTGCTGTGCGGCTCGGACCGCGGCGGCCGCGACAAGATCGACGCGGCGATCCGCACTTACGGCCTGTCGGACCAGATCTCCATCATCGGCTTCGTCGAGTCCGCCGAGCTCGGCGCGCTCTATCGCGGCGCCTCGGCGCTGGTGATGCCGAGCTATTTCGGCCCGACCAATCTGCCGCCGCTGGAAGCCTGGGCGGTCGGCACGCCGGTGATCTATCCAGAGGCGTTCAAGGCGCAGGCGGGTGATGCCGCGATCCTGTTCGACTACGACGACCCGCGCTCTCTCGCGGATGCGATCGTCGCTCTGCGCACCGACGGCACGCCCGAGCGTTTGCGCGCAGCCGGCCATCGTCGGCTGGCGCAATTTGCCGAGGAGACCGAGGCCGGCCACCAGCAATTCGCCCGCCATTTGGAACGGCTGAAGCACCGGCTGGCGCTGACGCCGCGTTAAGGCGAGCTAAGCCGGAATCCGCGCGCGCAGCCGCTCGCGCAACGCGCCGCTCAACAGCGGGCTTGCGAGCACGGCGACCACGATCAGCCAGATTGCGCATTCGGCGAGGAAATGCACGAGCCCGCTGCCCGGCACCAGCGCGGTGATCGCGAGGCCGATCAGCCAGCCCGACGCCACGATGCCGATGGCCATGAGCAACAGGAAGGCGATGTGCCTGAACGGGTGATGCAGGGTCTGCCGCATGATCACCAGCCCGAGCAGTCCGAACTGGACCAGGATGTCGCTCGCGACCACCGCGAGCGCGGCGCCCAGCGGTCCGAGCCGCGGGATCAGGACAATTGACAGCACCAGGAAGACGACGAGCTGGAGTCCCTTGGTCCGGATCAGGAGCTCGCCGCGATTGCTGTGATTGGCAAAGACCAGCGCCAGCAGCGAAGGGGCGACGACCGCCGAGCCGAGCAGCAGCGTCACCGCGAGCGGCCCGTCATAGGGAATGCTGCCATGGGTCCACAGCGCGAAGAAGTCGGGCCAGAACGGCAGGAGCCCCGCGACGATCAGGCTGGCGAGCCCCGTCACGAACACCGAGCCATGGGCATAGAGCCGGCGCAGCCGCTCCCTGTCGCCGATTGCATGGTCGTGGCCGAGCTCGGCGCCGAGCGGCAGAGTGACCTGGAGGCAGAGCCCGCGCACCAGGCTCGCGATCACGCGCGTCAGGCCCCATTGCGCAACTGCGACGCGGTTCGTGACCAGCGCGGAGACGAGCAGCACCGGAACGTTGACGAGCGCGAGCTCGGTGACGTTGGCGACCGCAAAAGGCAGCGCGCGGCCGAACTGCCCGATGCTCCAGCGCCAGGATGGCGGTGCGAACGGCGATCGGCCGGCACGGCGCAGAAACGGAAACAGGCGCGGCGCGTCGAACGCGGCGATGAAGATCGCGAACAGCAGCTGCATCGACACGAAGGCAATCGCCACCGCCAGCAGGCTGCCATACACCGCCAGCGCGGCGAGCTGCGCGATCTGTCCGAGCAGCAGTGCGGCGTTTTGCAGCCAGACCGTCCGGCCGTACTGGCCGCGCACGCGATACAGGCCGGAGGCGAGATTGGCGGGCAAGGTGAGGAGCATGCCCAGCGTCATCACCAGCATCGCGACATCGAATGTCGGCGCCGCGTGAAAACCGAGCACTGCCGACGGCCGCGCGAGATACACGGCCGCGCACAGCAGGACACCCAGCACCGCGACGACCGCGAGATAGATCCGCAGCATGGCGCGATAGAAGTTCGCGGTCCGCCCGTCGCTGTCGGCGCTGGACTTGAAGGCGAGAAACCGGTTGACCGCCCGAAGCTGCAATCCGGCATCCGCCACGACGACGAGGCTGCCGGCCGCATAGATCGCGAGCCACGCCGCAAGCATGTCGCCGGTCCAGACGTGCAGGAAGGCCGGGATCAACAGCAGCTGCTGGGTCAGTCCCAGCACCATCTGGACCAGGTTCGCCGACCAGCCCTGAATGAGCCGACGGGCGCGGCCGACACCGCCGGATCCGCTCGGGCCGTCGGCCTTGCCGGGCGCGTCAATCTGCGTGTCGGTCAAGCCGCATCCTTCCCGGCAAGCGATCGGCCCGGCGCGCCCGATCGCCGACTGATTCCCAACGACGGCAGCCGCACACGCTGTGCCATCGGATCAAGGCGTTAAGGCCGCGTCTTAAGGCGATTGGAGAGCTTAGGCAATGGCATCCGAACCCGGGCGCCGGCGCTCAGAGCCCGTCCGACTCGCCGTTCTTCGGCGTGGCGCGCGGCACGGAGGGGGAGAACGCTGTATCGGTCGTGCCTGGCATCGTCAGCCTRCCGCCGGCATCCGCAGGCGGGCCCGTGGGGGCGGCCGCCGGGTCCGGCCGCTGCAGCGCCAGCACCTCGCTGCGATCGCCCTGTTTGAACGTCACCTCGCGCGGCTGAACCGAGGTCAGCGACCAGCCGCCGAGCGATTCGCCCTGCCGCAAGCGCACGACCTTCTGATCGCTGCGGTTCACGAGAATCGCAATGGCGTCGCCCTCGCCCACCACGGCCCCGACCAACAGCAGCGGCAGCGGCGCCTCGACCGCTTGGGGCGGCGGTGCAGAGATCTCTTCGACCGGCGATGCGGCGACAGCGCGCGGCGGCGGCCGGCGCATGGCCGAGAAGATCGGGCGCTCCTGGGTTACGGTCAGCGCCGAGAGCGGCACCGACCACAGCGGATTGCCGCGGGGAATTGGCCTCGCCACAGCCTGCTGCGCGGGCCGCGCGATCGGCCTCATCGTTCCGACATCGACGCTGTCGGCGGGGCTGCCCGCGGCGTCGTCGGGTAGAACATCCATGCGCGATGAGGTGGCAGCCCAGGTCTCGGCGGCGCCCAGAACCATGAACAACACGGCCAATCCTGTCGGTCTCAGCCACCCGGACATCGACATCCCCTGCGACCACCGGCCGCGCCACGACGACGGCGAGCCGCCAGCGCCAAACTAGTTCCGATCGGTACCGTCATCAACCCACGCCTGTCCTGCCCGAGTCAACGCGCACCCACGTTCTCTTCTGCATTTGTTGCAAGGCTTGAACATGTTGCCCAACGGCCACGATCGTTGAAATTGCAAGCGGAACGGCCAGGAACCCGGCCCAAATAGATGTCCGTTCATTGCCGGCCGCTGCAACGCCATGGGATTATGGCATGGGTGAAGGGCCTCGCCCTGCGGCCCAGCTGCACGCTGACGATGATTTCTTTGCTGATTTGAGAAGGCGGGATGGCGGGACCGACAAGGACGCGTGGGCAGATCGGATACGGGCTGCGGTCCGTCGCGCGCCATTCGCTGGCGACCCTGCTCGCGACCACGGCGCTCGGCGTCGTCGCCGCCCACGCCGTGGACGGCGACTGGAACGGCGCCAGCAGCGACTGGACGGATCCCACCAACTGGTCATCCAACCCGAGCGTGCCGGACGCAACTGCGACGTTCACCAACACCGGAAGCACGGGCGTCGACAACAACAACGGCGTCGTCGTCATCGGCAC
>NZ_JBFULT010000050.1:0-23786 GCF_054049755.1 Bradyrhizobium sp. P5_C11_2 | reverse complement strand
GGACGGTCGTTGATGAAGAGCTGGCCCTGCCGCATCTGGATGCGGTCGCCGGGAAGCCCCACGACGCGCTTGACCCATGCCTGCGAACGATCGCCGGGCCAGCGAAACACCACGACGTCGCCTTGCTTCGGCGTCTCCGCGAAGACGCGGCCGCTCTCGGGAAGGTTGATCTGGATCGGCAGCGACGAGGTACCGTAGCCGTAGGGGAATTTCGAGGCGATCAAGGCGTCGCCGATCAACAGCGTCGGCTCCATCGAGCCCGACGGCACATAGAACGGCTCGGCCAGCGCGCCCTTGGCGATGAACACCGCCGCGACGATGCCGGCGAGCTGAACCAGCTGCCCGCCCCAACCGCTGCTCTTCCGCTTGGTGGTGACAGTTACTTTCTCAACGCTCATGCGCCCGTTCCACCCACCGTAATGCGCTCCATCAGCAGCGACGGCTGGCCGACGCCGACCGGCACGCCCTGGCCGTTCTTGCCGCAGGTGCCGATGCCGGTGTCGAGCGCGAGGTCGTTGCCGATCATGCGGATGCGATGCAGGTCGGTCGGACCGTTGCCGATCAGCATGGCACCCTTCAACGGCGCGCCGATCTTGCCGTTCTCGATCTTGTAGGCCTCGGTGCACTGGAACACGTATTTGCCCGAGGTGATGTCGACCTGTCCGCCGCCGAAATTCGCGGCAAAGACGCCGTTCTTCACCGAGGCGAGGATCTCTGCCGGATCGCGGTCGCCCGCGAGCATGTAGGTGTTGGTCATGCGCGGCATCGGCACATGAGCATAGCCCTGGCGGCGGCCGTTGCCGGTCGGCTTCATGTTCATCAGGCGCGCATTCTGGCGGTCCTGCATGTAGCCGACCAGGATGCCGTCCTCGATCAGCACGGTGCGGTTGGTCGGCGTGCCCTCGTCGTCGATCGAGAGCGAGCCGCGCCGTGAGGCGATGGTGCCGTCGTCGACCACGGTGACGCCCTTGGCCGCGACCTGCTGGCCCATCAGGCCGGCGAAGGCAGACGTCTTCTTGCGGTTGAAGTCGCCCTCCAGCCCATGGCCGACCGCTTCATGCAGCATCACGCCGGGCCAGCCGGCACCGAGCACGACGTCCATCTCGCCGGCCGGCGCAGGCACGGATTCCAGATTGACCAGCGCCTCGCGCAGCGCGCCGTCGGCGGCGTCGCGCCAGTTCTTGCTCTCGATGAATTCGGCATAGCCGGCGCGGCCGCCATAGCCCTTGCTGCCGCTCTCCTGCCGGTCGCCCTGTCCGGCGACGACGGAGACGTTGACGCGCACCAGGGGGCGGATATCGCGATAGCTCTCGCCGTCGGGCCGCAGGATCTCGACCACCTGCCAGGTCGCGCCCAGGCTGACGCTGACCTGCCGCACCCGCGGATCCTTGTCGCGCAGATAGGCGTCGATCTCGGCGAGCAGTTTTACTTTGGTCTCGAAGCCCGGGGCGTCGAGCGGGTTGTCGTCGGCATAGAGGCGCACATTGGTATGCGGGGGCGGTGCCGCGAAGCTGCCGGAATAGCCGCCGCGCACGGCGGCGACCGCGTCGGCGGCGCGAATCAGCGCCGGGATCGACACGTCGGAGGAATGCGCATACCCGACGGCATCGTCCTTGACCGCGCGCAAGCCAAAACCCTGCGAGGTGTCGTAGGTCGCCTGCTTCAGCCGACCGTTGTCGAACATCAGCGCTTCGGTCTGGCTGTACTCCAGGAACAATTCGCCGTCGTCGGCGCCGGCGAGCCCGCGCGCGACCTCGTGGCGGACCTGGTCGCGGTCGAGATTGGCGCGGTCGAGCAGGGAGGTCGTGGCAGGGTTTGTCATGCGTCCGTCCATTATCGGGGGATGTGAGGCAAGATAATGGTTTCGGACCGGTTCCGCGAGGGCGCGATGCCTCACATTACGGAAACAATAGGTTCGCCGCGGTCCAGCCGCCCCGCGCCCTACGGCAGCTTGTCGTAGCCCTCGCCCAAGCCGTTCAGGCTGAGCGGGAAGCCGATGCCTTCTTCCGGCGTCTCGAAGATGATGAAGGTGGCGGTCTTGGCGCTGCGGAGCTGGCCGAGCAGCTTGTCGTCCATGACGACCTCGGCGACGCAGCCATTGGGCAGGCAGCGGACGAAGCCGGCGCGGCCGACGTCCTGGTTGTCGAGCTTGAGGCCGAGGCCGGAGGGCAGGAGCACGCCGAGGGGGGCAACCACCCGCATCAGGCGGCTCTTCTGGTCGGCGGTCTTCAGCACGATCACGGTGAGGCCGGCATTGGAGCGGTCTTCCGCCACCACGCTCTGGATCAGGGCGCATTGCTCGGTCTGGGCGCCCGGAGGGGTGTCGCAGCGAATCTGCCAGTCGCCATGGACGGAGCGCACCGCGCCCTGCGCATGGGCAAGGCCCGGGACCGCCAGGAGGAGGGCCGCAGCCAGCAGGCCTGCCAGCACCGTGAGGCCGCTAACCTGCCTTCTAACCTGCCTTGCCATGCATCTCGAAAGCCCCATCGGGGTCGTCCCTCTGCTCGCCTGGATCGCTCGCGCTGGTGGACTGATACAAGAATGACGGCGTCTTGAAGGCGATTCCCAAGCAAATTCCACGCCGCCACGGCCGCCATCGCCGTCACGAATCAGGTTCCTGTGCGGCTATCCGCCAGTGCCTACCGCGGGCAATGCCACTGTCAAGCCGCAGCATCCCGGGAAACGGTATTTTTGTCTGATGTTACATGGAAATATCTTGCGGGTGACGGCAGGCAGACCGGCCCCAAGACTGCATTGCGATAGATCAAGAATTATGGTTTGAGAAGCTTGATTTGGGCGTTCTAGCGATCTGGCCGGAATACCTCTTAGAGGTATTCTTGAATGGCAGTTTGTCAGACGGGCGGATCGAATAAGCGTTTCCCGGAAATAGGGGAATGCACTTGGGGTGATTTCGTTAGGGGAGCGCGAACGGCATGAGGATGTCGATGGGTCGGGTGGGCCGGCATTTGCTGGGATTGGCCACCGTCGCCTTGGTAGCGGCTGGCATGACGCTGGCGACGGGCGGCGTGGCATTGGCCGAGCTTGGGCAACCGGCGCCGTGGGAGTGGACGCTTCAGCAATCCGGCTCCCCGGTGATGGACAACATCGTCTGGTTCCACAATTTCCTGTTCGTGCTGATTACCGTGATCACGCTGTTCGTCCTGGCGCTGCTCGTGGTCGTGGTCGTGAAGTTCAACGCGAAGGCCAATCCGGTGCCGTCGCGGACCACCCACAACACGCTGATCGAGGTGGCGTGGACGCTGGTTCCGGTGCTGATCCTGGTCGGCATCGCGGTGCCGTCGTTTCGGCTGCTGTTTCTCGAGCTCGACGTGCCGAAGGCGGACCTGACCATCAAGGCCACCGGCAAGCAGTGGTACTGGTCCTACGCCTATCCGGACAACGGCAAGTTCGAGTTCGACTCGCTGATGGCGCAGGACAAGCAGCCCCGGCTGCTCGGCGTCGACAACGAGATGGTGGTGCCCGTCAACAAGGTGGTTCGCGTCCAGGTCACCGGCGCCGACGTCATCCACGCCTTCGCGCTGCCGGCTTTCGGCGTCAAGATCGACGCCATTCCGGGGCGGCTGAACGAGACCTGGTTCAAGGCCACCAAGACCGGCATGTTCTACGGCCAGTGCTCGGAGCTCTGCGGCAAGGACCACGCCTTCATGCCGATCGCGATTCGCGTCGTGGAGGACAAGGAGTTCGCCTCCTGGGTTGAAACGGCGAAGAAGAAATATGCGAGCGGCGGCACCAGCACTTTCGCCTCCGCGGTCGGCCCGGCGCAGTAAGCGCCGGGTGACGGCTCAAGGGGACTGAAAGCGACATAAAGGGCGGGACCTCCAAAGGTCCAAATGGGACGCAAGGCAGGATTTGAAAATGGCAACGAGCGCAGCGGYACACGGCGATCACGCCCAAGACCACGGACATGACGAGCACGCCCATCCGACCGGATGGCGGCGCTACGTCTATTCGACCAACCACAAGGACATCGGCACGATGTACCTGATCTTCGCGGTCATCGCCGGCGTCATCGGTGCCGCGATGTCGGTCGCGATCCGTGCCGAGCTGATGTATCCGGGCGTGCAGATCTTCCACGAGACGCACACCTACAATGTGTTCGTGACCTCTCACGGCCTGATCATGATCTTCTTCATGGTCATGCCCGCGATGATCGGCGGCTTCGGCAACTGGTTCGTGCCGCTGATGATCGGCGCGCCGGACATGGCGTTCCCGCGCATGAACAACATCTCGTTCTGGCTGCTGCCGGCCTCCTTCGCGCTGCTCCTGATGTCGACCTTCGTCGAGGGTGAGCCGGGCGCCAACGGCGTCGGCGCCGGCTGGACCATGTACGTGCCGCTGTCGAGCTCCGGCCATCCGGGCCCGGCCGTCGACTTCGCGATCCTGTCGCTGCATCTGGCGGGCGCTTCGTCGATCCTCGGCGCCATCAACTTCATCACCACGATCTTCAACATGCGCGCGCCGGGCATGACCCTGCACAAGATGCCGCTGTTCGTGTGGTCGATCCTGGTGACGGTGTTCCTGCTGCTGCTGTCGCTGCCGGTGCTCGCCGGCGCGATCACCATGCTGCTCACCGACCGCAATTTCGGCACGACGTTCTTCGCGCCCGACGGCGGCGGCGATCCCGTGCTGTTCCAGCATCTGTTCTGGTTCTTCGGTCACCCCGAAGTGTACATCCTGATCCTGCCCGCCTTCGGCATGGTCAGCCAGATCGTCTCGACCTTCTCGCGCAAGCCCGTGTTCGGCTATCTCGGCATGGCCTACGCCATGGTCGCGATCGGCGGCATCGGCTTCGTGGTCTGGGCGCACCACATGTACACGGTCGGCATGTCGTCGGCGACGCAGGCCTATTTCGTCGCCGCCACGATGGTGATCGCGGTTCCGACCGGCGTGAAGATCTTCTCGTGGATCGCCACCATGTGGGGCGGCTCGATCGAGTTCCGCGCGCCGATGATCTGGGCGATCGGCTTCATCTTCCTGTTCACCGTCGGCGGCGTCACCGGCGTCGTGCTGGCGAACGCCGGCGTCGACCGCGTGCTTCAGGAGACCTACTACGTCGTCGCGCACTTCCACTATGTGCTGTCGCTCGGTGCGGTGTTCGGGATCTTCGCCGGCTGGTACTACTGGTTCCCGAAGATGTCGGGCTATATGTACAATGAAGGGCTGGCGAAGCTGCACTTCTGGGTCACCTTCATCGGCGTCAATCTGGTGTTCTTCCCGCAGCACTTCCTTGGGCTGTCGGGCATGCCGCGACGCTATGTCGACTATCCCGATGCATTTKCCGGCTGGAACCTGRTCTCSTCGSTCGGCTCCTACATCTCCGGCTTCGGCGTGCTGATCTTCCTCTACTGCGTGTTCGACGCCTTCRYGAAAAAGGTSCCSGCKGGCGMCAATCCGTGGGGTGCGGGCGCGACCACGCTGGAATGGACGCTGCCYTCGCCGCCGCCTTTCCACCAGTTCGAAGTGCTGCCGCGCGTGCAGTGAGCCAACTCCCGCGGCGTCCGTGACGGGCGCCGCGGCTCTACAACAAAGCGAGTCAAATTAAGTGTCCGTCCTCGACCACAACGCCGTCGATCTCAATCCCCGCATCTCCGAAGCGGAGGTTGGCGACTACATCGCGCTCCTGAAGCCGCGGGTGATGTCGCTGGTGATCTTCACCGCGCTGGTCGGAATGGCGATGGCGCCCGGGCATTTCCACCCGGTGCTGGCCATCACCTCGCTGCTCTGCATTGCCGTCGGTGCCGGCGCCTCCGGTGCGCTCAACATGGCGCTCGAAGGCGATATCGACGCAAAGATGTCGCGCACGGCGAACCGGCCGATTCCGCGTGGCCGCATCACCCGGCCCGAGGCGATGACCTTCGGCATGACGCTCGCCTTCTTCTCGGTGATGACGCTCGGCATCCTCGTCAACTGGATCGCCGGCGCGCTGCTCGCCTTCACCATCTTCTTCTACGTCGTGATCTACACGCTTCTGCTGAAGCGCTGGACCGCGCAGAACATCGTGATCGGCGGCGCCGCCGGCGCGCTGCCGCCGGTGGTGGCGTGGGCGTCGGTGACCGGCACGGTCGACGTCGAGCCGCTGCTGCTGTTCGCCATCATCTTCTTCTGGACCCCGCCGCACTTCTGGGCGCTCGCGCTGTTCCGCTCCGACGACTACGCCCGCGCCGGCATTCCGATGCTGCCCAACGTCGCCGGTCCCGACGCGACGCGCCTGCAGATCCTGCTCTACACCATCGTGCTGATCGCGGTGGCCGCAGCCCCCTGGGCGCTCGGCTATTTCGACGCCATCTACGGTATCGTGTCGCTGATCCTCGGCGCCGGCATGCTGGTGCTCGCCATCAACGTCTATATGCGCCGCGAGCGCAGCGAATCGCTGCGCGCAACCCGCAAGCTGTTTGCCTTCTCCATCCTTTATCTGTTCGCGCTGTTTGCGACCCTGCTGGCCGAGGTCGTGTTCCGGGCGCTTGCCCCGATGGTAGGGGGCGCATGATCGCGGGGATGGCCGACAAACCTGAGCCAGATGGAATCGTCCTCACCGAGGCTCAGAAGAGGAGCCGCCGTCAGCGCTCGATTGCGATCGCACTCGCGCTCGGCGTGCTCGTCCTGCTGTTCTTCGCCGTCACCATGGTCAAGGGACCGGCCGTGCTAGTTCGGCCGATGTAGGGAAGATGGATCGAGAGCCCACCATATCGCGAGATCAGGACCACAGGGGCCGTGTCAGGGGCCTTGGCCGCGACGTGCTGGTCGCCTCGATCTGCGGCGCCGTGGTCGCGCTGATGGTCGGCGCCTCCTACGCGGCGGTGCCGTTCTACAACTGGTTCTGCCGCGCCACCGGCTTCAACGGCACCACCCAGGTCGCGACCTCCGCGCCAGCGACCGGGCCGATCGCGCGAAAGATCTCGGTGCGCTTCGATTCCAACGTCGCGCCCGGCCTGCCCTGGAAGTTCGAGCCGGAGCAGAACGAGATCGAGGTCAATATCGGCCAGGTCACCACCGTCTTTTACACCGTGACCAACCAGGCCGCGCGCACCACCGCAGGGCAGGCCGCCTACAACGTCGCGCCGCTGACGGTCGGCTCCTATTTCCAGAAGATCAACTGCTTCTGCTTCACCGAGCAGACCATGGCGCCGGGCGAGAAGCGGGAGATGCCGGTGGTGTTCTACGTCGATCCGTCGATCGCCGACGATCACGAGAACGACGGGCTGAGCACCATCACGCTGTCCTACACGTTCTATCCGGTGCGCGATCCGGTGGTGAAGCCGCTCGCGGCCAGCGCGGATGACAAACGCAAGGGAAATCTCTGATCGCCGGGCTCACGCCGCGGGGGGTTGGAACAAGGGGATAAGTGCCGGACAGGCACGGGATTGAGGAGAGAGACGGCAATGGCTACGGCGCATACCAAGCATCACGACTATCACCTGGTCGATCCCTCTCCGTGGCCGGTGGTCGGCTCGATTTCGGCCTTCATCATGGCGGTCGGCGCGATCACCTGGATGCACCACATGATCTCGGCCGCGCCGATCATCTTCGGCGTCGGCACCGTCGGCGTGATCTACACCATGGCGAGCTGGTGGGCCGATGTGATCAGGGAAGCCCAGTACAAGGGCGACCACACCCGCGTGGTGCAGCTGCATCACCGCTACGGCATGATCCTGTTCATCGCCTCCGAGGTGATGTTCTTCGTCGCCTGGTTCTGGGCCTATTTCAACGCGGCGCTGTTCCCGGCCGACGCCGTCCACGCCACCCGCGATGCGGTGTTCGGCTGCGGCCTCGGCACCCAGGCCGGCGCGTGCAGCGTGCCGGGCACCTGGCCGCCGCACGGCATCGAGACCTTCGATCCCTGGCATCTGCCGCTCCTGAACACGCTGATCCTGCTCACCTCCGGCACCACGGTGACCTGGGCGCATCACGCGCTGCTCGAGGGCGACCGCAAGGGTCTGAAATACGGGCTGATCCTGACCGTGATCCTGGGCGCGCTCTTCACCTGCGTGCAGGCCTATGAGTACAGCCACGCGGCGTTCTCGTTCGCCGGCAACGTCTACGGTGCGACCTTCTTCATGGCGACCGGCTTCCATGGCTTCCATGTGCTGGTCGGCACCATCTTCCTGATCGTGTGCCTGGCGCGCGCCTATGCCGGCCACTTCACGCCGACGCAGCACCTCGGCTTCGAGTTCGCCGCCTGGTACTGGCACTTCGTCGACGTGGTGTGGCTGTTCCTGTTCCTCGCCATCTATGTCTGGGGACACGGCGCCGAGAGCATGGCCCACGGCGCGCACTGAGCAGCGACGATTCGATCGGCAGAGGGCGGCCGCAGGGCCGCCCTTTTTGCTGGCCGGCCATCAGAGGGTTTCGGCAGAAACTGTGCTAGACTCCGCCATCATGAACGAGACCGCCGGTACATCCGAGCCCGCAACGACCGTCCTGCAAAGCGCGCTGCGCGGGCTCGCCTGCAAATGCCCGCGCTGCGGCCAGGGCAAGCTCTATGCGGGCTTCCTGACGCTTGCTCCGGCCTGCGAGCATTGCGGGCTCGACTACGCCTTCATCGATTCCGGCGACGGGCCGGCGATCTTCATCATCATGCTGGCCGGCGCGATCGTGGTCGGCTGCGCGCTCGTGGTCGAGGTCAAGTACCAGCCGCCGTTCTGGCTGCATGCGGTGCTCTGGTTTCCGTTGATTCTCGCCACCACGCTGTTGCCGCTGCGGGCCATGAAGTCGCTGCTGATCGCGCTGCAATTCCACCACAAGGCGGCGCCGGGCCGGTTGGTCGACCGCGCGAAATGAACGAGACCGCGCGCAAGCCTCGCGTGGCCGGCTTCGCGCTGTTCACGCTGCTCCTGATCGCGGTCTTCGTCGCGCTCGGCGCCTGGCAATTGCAGCGACGCCTCGCCAAGCACGAATTGATCGCGGCCCTCACCGAGCGTCTTGCCGACGCGCCGGTCGTGCTGCCGCCGCCGGCGCAATGGGCCGCGCTGAATGCCGCGCACGACGAATTCCGCCGCGTCAGCTTCAGCGCGACGTATGCCCCGATGCCGGATGCGATGGTGTATTCCCCCGGCTCCGCGGTCCGCAAGGATGCCTCGGGCCCGGGCACCTGGGCGTTCCTGCCCGCGCGCCTTGCGAGCGGCGAGATGGTCGTGATCGATGCCGGATTCGTCGAGAACACGATGCAGGATCGCAGCGTCGAGGATCGCGCGGTGAAGAAGCTCGTCACCGGCGCACCGGTCGCGCTCACCGGCTATCTGCGCTTCCCCGAGGCGCCGGGCTGGCTGACGCCGGCCGAGAACCGCGACAAGCGGCTGTGGTTCGCGCGCGATCATCTGGCGATCGCCGGCGCGCTCGGCTGGGGCGCGGTCGCGCCGTTCTACATCGACCTGGAGCGGCCGGTGCCCGAGAACGGCATTCCCCGACCGGGGCCGCTCGACGTGCATCTGAAGGACGATCACCTGCAATACGCCATCACCTGGTTCACGCTCGCAGGCGCCGTGCTGGTCGCCTTCGGCGTCTGGGTGAGGGGACGGCGGCCGGGTTGAATTTGCCCGTAGGTTTCCGGAGGGAGCCCGGAATCGTCCGGGCTTTATTATTCAGCGCACATTCACGAGTGTGGTCCTGAGCCGCTTCGAATTTTTCCRCGGCAGACAGGGTTGCGGCGTGAGCGACTTCGATCAGATGGGAATTGTCGTCGACTGGGTGGATGCCTGCCGGAAGGGCGACCTTGCGACGCTGCTCGACCTCTATGCGGACGACGCGCAGGTCGAATGCACATGCAACGGCACGCGGAGCTATCGCGGACGACGCGAGCTCGAGACCTATTGGGGCCCGCGGCTCAGCACGTTCTCGTCGGCAGGGTTTGGCCTGGAGGAGATCAATCCCGAACCGCACGGCATCGATCTCGAATATTCCGTCGCAGGCTCACTGCGCATCCGCGCCTCGTTTCGCTTCAGCCCGGAGGGCAAGATCGACAGCACGCTGTGCGGGCCTGCGCGGCAGAGCTCGCACGATTGTGGCGCGTGCTAGCTAGCCCGATGCCGGCGCGTCTCGCGTCGGTCCGAGCGGCAGGCGGCAGCGTACATAGGTTCGTTGGTCCGCGCGCAGGAGTGACAACGATCCGCTGAGCGCGCGCACGCGTTCATGCATGCCGGTCAGGCCGCGGCCGAACACATTGTCGRCGGGAAAGCCGCCGCCGTCGTCGGAGATCTCGATGACGAGTGCGTCGCCGGCCATGGCTGCCTGCACCTCGACATTGCTCGCGCCGGCGTGGCGCAACACGTTGGTCAGCGCTTCCTGGATCACGCGATAGACGGTCTGTGCCAGCGGTCCGTCGACGCGGTTGAGAGCCGGATTGATCGCCGCCGTCAGGCCGACATGCGGCGCCTGCTTGCGAAAGTTCTGGAGCAGCGTCCCTATGCTGGTCTCCAACCCCAATTCCTCGATGTAGAGCGGCCGCAGCCGGTCGAGGATGCGGCGGTTGGTCTGTTGCAGCGCCTCGACCGATTGCAGCACCCCCTGCGCTGAATTGCCGGGATTTCCTGCCGCGGGAGAGGCCTCGACCAGGGCGATCGTGCCGGCGCGGATGCTGAACAGCAGCGGGCCGAGTTCATCGTGCAGCTCGCGGGCGAGATCGCGCCGCTCGTCGTCCTGGAGCGACACCAGGCGGTGCATCAGGTCGCGATTGTCCCGGCTCAATTGCGCGAGCGTTGCGGCCAGCGCATTGGCCTCCTCGCAGCTTTTCCGGATCTCCGGCGGTCCCCCGACCGGGATCGGCCTGGCATAATCGCCGCGCCGAAGCCGCGTCAGGCCGTCGGCGAGATCTTGCAGGGGACGCAGCGCCGAGCCGGCGACGACGTGGGCGATGGTCCCCGTGAGCACCGTCAGCACGGCGACGAGGCTGGTCAACGCGAGAAAGCCGATCCATTTCTCGAACAGGTCGGCCGACAGATCAGGCTGGAACACGATATCGCCGACACGCCTGCCCTCGATCACCACCGGCGACGCGGCGCCCATGTCCGGAATCGTGAGGAGGTTGATGAACCATTGTGGCACACCATGCAGGTTGCGCCGGCCGTCCCGCGAGGACGGCGCGGGACTTGCTTCCTCGGACAGGAACTGGATATCGGGGGAGGTATCCAGGGAACGGACGAAAGCCTCGAGCGTCTGCCGCGGATTGTCAGAGACACGCAGGGTGTTGTTGAGAGCGGCGGCCACGGTTCTGGTCGCGCGGCGGCCGGGTTCGTTCTCGTCGGCCAATTGTCCCGTTGCAAAGCCCTGGAGCAGCACGCCGCCCATGATCAGCGCAGCCATGAAACTCACGCCGAGCGGAAGAAACAGTTGCGTCCTGAACGAGAGTCGTTGCCACATTAGGTCAATTCTAACGCGCATCGGCGGGATTTTCTCTTTCCATTTGTTCCCGCCGGTCTATGAGTCGAAAAACAAGAGAGCGCGCGATGCAAGATACTGCCAAGCCGGCGACCAGGGTCCTGATCGTCGACGACCATCCCGTGGTGCTGTCCGGTTGCCGCACGCTGTTCGCGTCCGACCATTCGATCCGCATCGACGAGGCGACCGACGCCAAATCCGGGCATCGCGCCTATATCAGCAAGCGGCCCGACGTCACCGTGATCGACATCAGCCTGCCTGACGTCTCCGGCTTCGAGCTGATGCGGCGGATCCGCAAGGACGATCCCGACGCCAAGATCATCATGTTCAGCATGAACGACGATCCGGCCTTCGTGGTGCGGGCGGTCGAGCTGGGGGCGCAGGGCTACGTCTCCAAGGGCGACGATCCCAGGATCCTGCTGAAAGCGGTGCGCAAGGTGGTCGCGGGCGACAATTTCATCTCGCCGCAGCTCGCGGAGGCCGTGACGTTTTCGGGCGCCGCGATCAAGGCCAATCCGGCCTCGCAGATGACACCGCGGGAGCTCGAGATTCTCCGCCTGCTCGGACGCGGCGACAAGATCGTCGAGGTCGCCGAGGCGCTCGGCATCTCCTACAAGACGGTCGCCAACACGACGTCCCTGCTCAAGCAGAAGCTCGGCGCCAAGAACCATTCCGACCTGATCCGGATCGCCGTGGAAATCGGGATGAATTGACCCGTCAGCGACCGAACCGGCTGCTCCAGGATGCAGCCGGTTCGGCCGGCGGACCGGTGCCGCCATGCGGCCGGGCAATGTGTGGCCGACAGCGGACGCCTTCCGCCGACACAATGGAGCCGAGCGGCGTTCGTTCCTGGCCCGCTGCGACAAATCAGGAAAGAACGGCAATGTCCTGCAATGATCTGCATGCGGCAGCCATTTGCGGCCATGACGCCTCGGGAAAAATAGGAACATTTGCGCGGCGTCCACCGTTTTGGCTCTTGACGGCACGATGACAGGCGACGAAAGCTTGCGCGAGCTATTCAACGGGTAGGCGACCCGGCACGAGGCAAACCGGTCTGCACACATCAACGACAGACCTTCCAAGAGAAGGGCTGCGGCATCGCCGCAGCCCTTTTTCGTCGGATGAGCCTGGACGGGGAAGCGGTTTCCCGATGCCGCAAAACACTCTATGGTGCCGCAAAGCCCCTGGCTACGAACCCAGGAGCATCGTTAAATCAAAGGCTTACGGCCTGATCTCAGGCGCGGCCGGCCTTTGGAGGGCAGTTTGACTCGTTATATCTCGACCCGGGGCGAGGCCCCCGAACTCGGCTTCTGCGACGTGATGCTGACCGGGCTTGCCCGCGACGGCGGCCTGTATGTGCCGGCGACCTGGCCGCAGCTTTCGGCCGAGACGATCGCCGGCTTCTTCGGCCGCCCCTATTGGGAGGTTGCCGTCGACATCATCCGGCCCTTCGCCGGCGGTGAGATCTCCGACGCCGACCTCGGCCGCATGGCGAACGAGGCCTATGCCACCTTCCGCCATCCGGCCGTGGTGCCGCTGCGCCAGATGTCGCCGCACCAGTTCGTGCTGGAGCTGTTCCACGGTCCGACTCTCGCCTTCAAGGACGTCGCGATGCAGCTGATCTCGCGGCTGATGGACCATGTGCTCGCCAAGCGCGGCCAGCGCACCACCATCGTGGTCGCGACCTCCGGCGACACCGGCGGCGCCGCGGTCGAGGCATTCGCGGGTCTGGAGAATGTCGACCTCATCGTGCTGTTTCCGCACGGCCGCATCTCCGAGGTGCAGCGGCGGATGATGACGACGGCGGGCGCGGCCAATGTCCACGCGCTCGCCATCGAAGGCAATTTCGACGACTGCCAGGCGCTCGTGAAGGGGATGTTCAACAACCATCGCTTCCGCGATGCGACGGCGCTCTCCGGCGTCAACTCCATCAACTGGGCGCGCATCGTCGCGCAAGTGGTCTACTATTTCACGTCAGCGGTTGCCGCCGGCGCGCCCGCGCGCGCGGTGGATTTCATCGTGCCGACCGGCAATTTCGGCGACATCTTTGCCGGCTACGTCGCCAAGCGCATGGGCCTGCCGGTACGCACCCTGCGCATCGCCGCCAACGTCAACGACATCCTCGCCCGCACGCTCAAGACCGGGATCTACGAGGTGCGCGAGGTGCACGCGACGGCGTCGCCCTCGATGGATATCCAGATCTCCTCGAATTTCGAGCGGCTGTTGTTCGAGGCCGGCCGGCGTGATGCGGCCGGCGTGCGCCGTCTGATGGACTCGCTGAAGCAGTCCGGGCGCTTCGTGCTGCCGGACGCGATGCTGGCGGCGATCCGCGAGGAATTCGACGCCGGGCGTGCCGACGAAACCGAGACCGCGGCCGCGATTCGCGCCGCCTGGCGCGAGGCCGGCGAGCTCGTCGATCCCCACACCGCGGTGGCGCTCGCGGTCGCCGATCGCGACACCACCGATACGACCGTGCCCAACATCGTGCTCTCGACCGCCCATCCGGCCAAATTCCCGGACGCGGTGGAGGCGGCCTGCGGCCAGCGGCCGCAACTGCCGGCCTGGCTCGACGGTCTGATGACCAAATCCGAACACATGAAGGTGATGAAGAACGATCAGGCCGAGGTCGAGCGGTTCGCGCTGTCGGTCAGCCGTGCCGCAAAACAGGGAGTTGCCGGATGAGCGTCGAGATCTCCAAGCTTGCCTCCGGCCTGACCGTCGTCACCGACCAGATGCCTCACGTCGAGACCGCTGCGCTCGGCGTCTGGGCCGGCGTCGGCGGCCGTGACGAGAAGCCGAACGAGCACGGCATCTCGCATCTGCTCGAGCACATGGCGTTCAAGGGAACGACGCGGCGCTCCTCGCGCGAGATCGTCGAGGAGATCGAGGCGGTCGGCGGCGACCTCAATGCCGGCACCTCGACCGAGACGACGTCCTATTATGCGCGGGTGCTGAAGGCCGACGTGCCGCTCGCACTCGACGTGCTCGCCGACATCCTGACCAATCCCGCCTTCGAGCCCGACGAGCTGGAGCGCGAGAAGAACGTCATCGTGCAGGAGATCGGTGCTGCGCAGGACACGCCCGACGACGTCGTGTTCGAGCATCTCAACGAGCTCTGCTATCCCGACCAGCCGATGGGCCGCTCGCTGCTCGGCACCGCGAAGACGCTGCGCGGCTTCAGCCGCGACATGCTGCGCGGCTATCTGTCGACGCATTATCGCGGACCCGACATGGTGGTGGCGGCCGCAGGTGCGGTCGATCACAAGCAGGTCGTCGCCGAGGTCGAGAAGCGCTTTGCGAGCTTCGAGGCGACGCCGGGCCCGAAGCCGCAGGCCGCGCAGTTCGGCCAGGGCGGCACCAAGGTGGTGCATCGCGAGCTCGAGCAGGCACATCTGACGCTGGCGCTGGAAGGCGTGCCGCAGACCGATCTGTCGCTGTTTTCGCTCCAGGTCTTCACCAACATCCTCGGCGGCGGGATGTCGTCGCGGCTGTTCCAGGAGGTGCGCGAGAAGCGCGGCCTCTGCTATTCGATCTACAGCTTCCACGCGCCCTATACCGATACCGGCTTCTTCGGCCTCTACACCGGCACCGATCCCGCCGACGCCCCCGAGATGATGGAAGTCGTCATCGACATCATGAATGATTCGGTGGAGACGCTGACCGAGGCCGAGATCGCGCGCGCCAAGGCGCAGATGAAGGCCGGTCTCCTGATGGCCCTGGAGAGCTGCTCGTCGCGCGCCGAGCAGCTTGCCCGGCACGTGCTGGCCTATGGGCGACCCCAGACGGTGGAGGAGCTGGTGGCCCGGATCGACGCCGTCAGCGTCGAATCGACCCGGGATGCCGCGCGTGCACTGCTTTCGCGGAGCCGCCCTGCAGTTGTCGCATTAGGCAGTGGCAGGGGTCTGGACACGGCGGTGTCTTTTGCGGAAGGATTGACCCGGGCGCGTGCCAAGGCGCGGCTGCACTAGGAGCCGCACACGGGCTGCGCCCCGCTTCGGGAAGCATCACCATGGCCCTCTTTCGCCTGCCTTCCAGTGGACCCGCCGCCCTCGCGCCGCGCGGTAACGGGTTGTTGCTGCGCGCGCCGCAGATGTCGGACTTCCTGCAATGGGCCAATCTGCGCGAGACCAGCCGCGACTACCTCACGCCCTGGGAGCCGATCTGGCCGTCGGACGATCTCACCCGCTCCGGCTTCCGCCGCCGCCTGCGCCGCTACTCCGAGGACATCGCCGCGGACCGCTCCTATCCCTTCCTGGTCTTCCGGGAGCTCGACGGCGCCATGGTCGGCGGCATCACGCTGGCCAATGTCCGGCGCGGCATCGTGCAGGCCGGCACCATCGGCTACTGGATCGGGCAGCCCCATGCCCATCGCGGCTACATGACCGCCGCCCTGCGGGTGCTGCTGCCGACGCTGTTCGGCGAGCTCAATTTGCACCGGGTCGAGGCCGCCTGCATCCCGACCAATGCGCCCTCGATCCGGGTGCTGGAGAAGTGCGGCTTCTCCCGCGAGGGGCTGGCGCGCCGCTATCTCTGCATCAACGGGGTCTGGCAGGACCACCTGCTGTTCGGCCTGCTGCATGAGGATTTCCGCGGCTGAGCGGACCCCTCCGGGAGCCCTTCTAGTTCCTGCCTTCTCGTTCCTGCCATTCTAGTTCCTGCCTTGGGTTCGCCGATTTTGGCGATATAACGCGGAACCAGCCGGCGATTGTGCCGGGACGTTGTTCACGGAGTACAGGTGTTCATGAAGGAGCTTCGATCATTGCGGAATGCGCTGCGGCGAGGTCCGGTGATCGCACTGGCGCTGTCGGTCTCGTGTGCGACGGTCTCGCCGGTCGCCGCGCAGTCACTGACCGACCGCTTCAAGAACCTGTTCGGCGGCAAGTCCGACGAGCCGGCCCAGAGCAAGCCGGCGCCTGCGCCCGGCCAGCCGGCGGCCGACGACGACGTCGATTGCCCCCAGGTCACGGTGCGCGCCGGGGCGTCCACCTTCGCGGTCGGCGCCAACGGCAAGCAGGCGGTCGGAAATGATGTCCGCTTCCAGGCCACGATCACCAAGATGGCGCGCGAGTGCGTCCGTAACGGAAGCGAGATCACGGCCCGAATCGGCATTCAGGGCCGCGTCATTGCAGGCCCCGCCGGCGCGCCGACCTCCGTCGACGTTCCGCTGCGCGTCGCCGTGGTGCAGGGCGGCGTCGGCGAGAAGGTGATCGCCTCGAAGGCCTACCGGACCACGGTCGAGATGTCCGAGGGCGGCAGCGTGCCCTTCACCTTCGTCGCCGAGGATCTGGTCTACCCGATGCCCTCGGCCGCGGTCGCCGATACCTACATCTTCTATGTCGGTTTCGACCCGCAGGCGCTGTCGCCGGAGCCGAAGGCGCGGGCGAAGAAGAAGTAGGGGCGGAAAGAAAGCCGTCATGCCCCGCCACCGGGTCTCGCCTTCGGCGAGCCCGATGACAGGCTCCGGCGGGGCATCCAGTACGCCGTGGCCTATCGATTCATCACAACCGTCTCGGAGTACTGGATCACCCGCCTTCTTCGCGGGTGATGACGTCGTGTTTGTAGGGACAGCACTCGACAAACAAAAAAGCCGGCGCTCATCGCGCCGGCTTTTTGATTGGTGAGGCGTTCGTCCTCAGTTCAGCTTCTGCCGGACCTCGGTGATGCCCTTGGCGAGCAGGTCGTCGGCGACCTGGCCCTTGACCGACTGCGACAGGATGGTGGAGGCGGCCTGGACGGCGGCTTCCGCGGCTGCGGCACGGACGTCGGCGACGGCCTGGGCCTCGGCGAGCGCGATCTTGCCCTCCGCGGTCTTGGTGCGGCGGGCGACGAAATCTTCCATCTTCGCCTTGGCCTCGGTCGCGATGCGCTCGGCTTCGGACCTTGCGTTGGCGATGATGTCGGCGGCCTCGCGTTCGGCCGTGGCGCTGCGCGCCTTGTAGTCGGCGAGCACCTTGGCCGCCTCCTGCTTGAGACGCGTCGCGTCGTCGAGCTCGGCCTTGATGCGGGCGGCGCGATGATCGAGCGTCGTCAGCACGGTCTTGTGGATGCCGAGATAGGCGAACACGACCATCAGGATCACGAACGCGACGGCGACCCAAAATTCAGGTTCGAAGAACATATCGACTAACCCTTCAAGGACGCGTCAACGGCCGCATTGACCGACGCCGCGTCCGGAACGACGCCCGTGAGCTGCTGCACGATCTGGCCTGCCGCATCGGCCGCGATGCCGCGGACGTTGCTCATGGCGGCCGTCCGCGTCGCGGCGATGGTCTTTTCCGCCCCCGCGAGCTTGGTCGCCAACTGCTCTTCCAGCGTCTTGCGTTCGGCTTCCGCCTGCGCATTCAGCTTGTCGCGGGTCTCGTTGCCGATCGCCTGCGCCCGCGTGCGCGCCGCAGCGAGCTCGCCTTCATAGGCCTTCAGCGCCGCGTCGGACTGGTCCTTCAGCTTCTGCGCTTCGGCGAGGTCGCCCTCGATCTTGTTCTGACGCGCCTCGATCGCACCGCCGATGCGCGGCAGGGCGAGTTTGGACACGATCACGTAAAGCACGACGAAGAAGATCGCGAGCGACACCAGTTGCGAAGCAAAGGTGCTGCTCTCGAACGGCGGAAAGCCGCCACCGTGGTGACCACCGTCAGCCTCGGTGTGGGCGCCCGCCGCCGGACCTTTTGCGCCGCCATGACTTTCAGCCATGGAGTACTCCTGTTGCTGTCATGCGCGCCGCTTCGGTTGAAGCGGCGCGAAACACGTCCTCAGAGCGGAACGAACAGCAGCAGCAGCGCGATCAGCAGCGAGAAGATGCCGAGCGCTTCGGTCACGGCGAAGCCGAAGATCAGGTTGCCGAACTGGCCCTGAGCGGCCGAGGGGTTGCGAACGGCTGCGGCGAGGTAGTTGCCGAAGATCACGCCGACGCCGACGCCCGCACCGCCCATGCCGATGCACGCGATGCCCGCGCCGATAAGTTTTGCTGCTGCCGGATCCATTTTTGACTCCTTGGAAGAAAGATTGGGTTGTGGGTGGAAATTCCCCGGACCGCTCAGTGTCCCGGATGAATGGCGTCGTTGAGGTAGATGCAGGTCAGGATCGCGAACACATAGGCCTGAAGGAACGCGACCAGGAGCTCGAGCGAGGTCAGCGCGACCGTGAGTGCCAGCGGCAGCACGCCGCCGATCCAGCCAATGGCGCCGAGCGAGAAGCCCAGCATGGCGACGAAACCCGCGAACACCTTCAGCGCGATGTGTCCGGCCAGCATGTTGGCGAACAGACGGACGCTGTGCGAGACCGGCCGCAGGAAGAACGACAGGATCTCGATGAACATGACCAGCGGCAGGATGTAGATGGGGACGCCGTGGGGAACGAAGATCTTGAAGAATTTCAGGCCGTTCTTGTAGAGGCCGTAGATCAGGACGGTAAAGAAGACCAGGAGCGCGAGCGCCGCAGTGACGATCAGATGGCTCGAGATCGTGAAGGTGTAGGGGATGATGCCGACCAGATTCGAGACGCAGATGAACATGAACAGCGAGAAGATCAGCGGGAAGAACTTCATGCCTTCCGCGCCGGCGGTCGAACGGATGGTCGAAGCCACGAACTCGTAGGAGATTTCGGCGACCGACTGCAGGCGTCCGGGAACCAGCTGCGTGCCGCTGGCGAGCATCAGGATCGAAATCACCGCCACCGCCACCAGCATGTAGAGCGATGAATTGGTGAAGGCGATCGTCTGATTGCCGATATGGCCGATCGTGAAGAGAGGCTCGATGTTGAACTGGTGGATCGGGTCGATTTTCATCAGCGCGGCATCTCTTGGTCTGCCGGACGAGCCGGCTGGTCTCGGTCTGCCGGCCGGGCCGGCCCGTACCGGCGAGGCCGGTACGAAGAATTCCTCCAGCCGGGGCGGCTACGAACCACTGCGCTTGTTCTGACCCGCGCCCGCCGTTCTCACCACGTTCACCACGCCGGCCACGAAGCCCAGCAGCAGGAACACGATAAACCCGAAAGGCGACGTCGACAGCAAGCGGTCGAAACCCCAGCCAATCCCCGCTCCGACGACGACCCCGGCGACCAACTCGGAGGATAACCGGAAACCAAGCGCCATCGCCGAGGCTCTGGCCGCTCTGTCTTCACCGTCACCTGCGGGTTGCTCGGTCTTGATCCGTCGGTCGCGAAGTTCGGACAAACGTTGATCAAGATTTCCGAGCCGTTCGGAAAGCGCAGCTTCCTCGGACGATTTATCGCGATCCCCATTCTCGCCGTGCCCCGTGCCCTGTGTCATGCAACGAAGACCCGAAACGCCGCGGCTGAATGGAAATTACGCCCGCCACCCTCAAAAGCCGCGCGGACCATACTGACCGCTCATAATCAAGTCAAGCCAAGTCACGATCGCGTCGTGTTCTATTATGCTGTTGATTTAATTGACGATATCGCCGCGCGCGCAAGCGCTGCACACAGCGTGACGCCGCACCGCAGCAGCTCTCCTCATGATCCGCCGAGGCGGCCGACATTTCGCCGTGCTGCCGGGATCAAAGCGAGTGCCGCGATCGTTGATTTCCCGGGCGCGTTTTTGGCGGCGGATTGGCCCGCCCGGGTGTAGAATTGCAACAAAGCCGCAGATGCGTCGTGGCGGAGAGTGCGATGAGACCAGCGACGTTATTCACGACATCATGGCTTGCGGTGGCCCCGCTTGCCGCGGTGATGGTCATCAGCGGCGGCCTCGTTGCCGCGCAATCCGCGCCTGACAGCGACAACGGCCGCTACTCCATGACGCCCATTCCCGAGGGCGTGCTGCGGCTTGATACCCGCACCGGCACGATGTCGACCTGTACCAAGAACGGCGCCGGCTGGGCCTGCTACGCGGTGCCCGACGAGCGCGCCGCATTCGATGCCGAGATCGGCAGGCTCCAGGCCGAGGTGGAGAAGTTGAAGGGCCAGCTCGCGGCCGGACCGACCGTATCGGGCAAGGTCGACGAGGCACTGCCGAAATCGGATTCATTGAAGAAGCCTGAGCCGAAGGTTGCGGACGGCGACCGTAAGATCGAGATTCCGCTGCCGAGCGACCAGGACGTCGACCGCGTGATGTCGTTCCTGGAAAAGGCCTGGCGGCGGCTGATCGACATGGCCAACCGCGTCCAGAAGGACGTGTCGGGAAAGATCTGAGAGGGGGCCTCTCGTGTCGTCCTGGCGAAAGTCAGGACCCGTACGCCGCGGCCCCCTGTTTTTCTCGGTGCGCGTCGCCACCTTTCGCCCTCACGCGCATTTGGGATAATGGGTCCTGGCTTTCGCCAGGACGACACATCGAGAGCTTTGATGACGTCCGGCAGATCGCTGTCACGCTCGGCACCATCGACGGTGCAGGCCACCACCGTTACATCGTCACTGCTCACCGTGCAGACGCCGGGGCGTGGCTTCACCGATCTCACCGCTGAAGTCGCGAAATTCGTCGATGAGGCCCGCGCGCGCGACGGCGCCTTGACGCTGTTCATCCGCCATACCTCGGCCTCGCTGAYGATCCAGGAGAACGCCGATCCCTCGGTGCTCGTCGATCTCACCACCGCGCTGGCGCGGCTCGCACCTGAAAATGCCGGCTGGATTCATGACACCGAGGGGCCGGACGACATGCCGGCGCATATCAAGACGATGCTGACGCAGACCTCGCTGCACGTGCCCGTGCTGAACGGCACGCTCGCGCTCGGCACCTGGCAGGGGATCTATCTGATCGAGCACCGCGCCCGTCCGCACCGGCGCGAGGTCGTGCTTCAGTTCATCGGCGGCAATCAATAGAGCGTTTTCGAGCGAAGTGGATACCGGTTCGCGTAAAGAAAACGCGTCAAAACAAGAATCGAGAGCTTCGGTTCTGTTTCCAATCAGAACCGAAGCTCTCGCCGCAAAAAACAAAACCGGCCGCGGAGAGCCGCGGCCGGTTGGTGTTGGTCGATCCCTGCGTTCGATCAGGTCGCCTTGATGTCGACGTCCTTGGTCTCGGGCAGGAAGAAGAAGCCGATCACGACGGTAATCGACGCGAAGATGACCGGATACCAGAGACCCGCATAGATATCGCCGGTCGAGGCCACGATCGCGAAGGCGGTCGCGGGCAGCAGGCCGCCGAACCAGCCGTTGCCGATGTGGTAGGGCAGCGACATCGAGGTGTAGCGGATGCGGGTCGGGAACAATTCGACCAGCATCGCGGCGATCGGGCCGTACACCATGGTGACGAAGATCACCAGGATGAACAGCAGTCCGATGGTCGCGGCCACCTGCGGACGGAAGATGTCGAACGGATGCGCCATCTTCACGATGCCAGCGTCGCCGGTCTTCGGATAGCCGGCGGCCTGCACGGCGGCGAGCACCGCCGGATTGCTGTCCTTGGCGTTGGCGTAGGCAACTTCCTTGCCGTTGACCATCACCTTCACGCCGGAGCCGGCCGCACCCGATGCCGTCGAGTACTTGACCGACGACTGGGCGAGGAAGGCGCGTGCGGTGTCGCAAGGCGCGGTGAAGACGCGGGTACCGACCGGGTTGAACAAATCGCCGCAACCCGCGGGATCGGCCACCACCTCGACCTTGGCCTGTTCGATGGCCTTTTCCAGCGCCGGGTTGGCGTTGGAGGTGATCATCTTGAAGATCGGGAAGAAGGTCAGTGCCGCGATCAGGCAGCCGCCGAGGATGATCGGCTTGCGGCCGATCTTGTCGGAGAGCACGCCGAACACGATGAAGAAGCCAGTGCCGAGCAGCAGCGACCAGGCGATCAGGAGGTTGGCGGTGTAGCCGTCGACCTTCAGGATCGATTGCAGGAAGAACAGCGCGTAGAACTGGCCGGTGTACCAGACCACGCCCTGGCCCATCACGCCGCCGARCAGCGCCAGCAGCACGAGCTTGCCGTTCTGCCAGTTGCCGAAGGCTTCGGTCAGCGGCGCCTTCGAGCTCTTCCCCTCGTCCTTCATCTTCTGGAAGATCGGCGATTCGTTAAGGCGGAGCCGGATCCAGACCGAGATGCCGAGCAGCAGCACCGAGACCAGGAACGGGATGCGCCAGCCCCAGGCCGCGAAGTCGGCTTCGCCGATCGCCGAGCGGGTGAACAGGATCACCAGCAGCGACAGGAACAGGCCCAGCGTTGCCGTGGTCTGGATGAAGGAGGTGTAGTAGCCGCGCTTGCCGTTCGGCGCGTGCTCGGCGACGTAGGTCGCCGCACCGCCATACTCGCCGCCGAGCGCGAGGCCCTGGGCGAGACGCAGCGCGATCAGGATGATCGGGGCCGCGATGCCGATCGTCGCGGCGTTGGGCAGCAGGCCGACGATGAAGGTCGAAAGACCCATGATCAGAATGGTGACGAGGAAGGTGTATTTGCGGCCGACGATGTCGCCGATGCGGCCGAACACGATCGCGCCGAACGGGCGCACCAGGAAGCCCGCGGCGAACGCCAGCAGCGCGAAGATGTCGCGGGTTGCCGGCGGATAGGCCGAGAAGAACTGCGCGCCGATGATGCTGGCCAGCGAGCCGTAGAGGTAAAAATCGTACCACTCGAAGACGGTACCGAGCGAGGAGGCGAGAATGACGAACCGTTCGTCCTTCGTCATCCCTCCCGCGCCTGCTTGAGACACAGCCATTGTCGACATATTGAGTCGCTCCCCGAAATGCGTTTCCTCGCGCCCCGGACGTCCGGATATGCCGGATCGACCCAGGTCTTGCCCGCAAGGTAACATCGGCGTGAAACCCGCCCCAATACGACTTTCGGCCTTGCGCACTGACGCGCACCTGACGGTGCGGTATCCGGCGCCAGGGTGCGGTCGCGGAGGCCTCCGGATTAACCCCTTTGCAGCAAAGGGATAATGTGCACTTGCATGCCACGGCCGCTCGGGGAAGAATTGGCTACCGCGGCCCGGACTCGCCGGCCTGGCGCGAACGACAGCAAGAGAACGATGAACGCTCCTTCGACCCATCTCGTCATTGCCGATGACCATCCGCTGTTCCGCGACGCGCTTCGGCAAGCGGTGGCGGGCGTCCTGACCTCGGCAAAGATCGATGAGGCCGGCTCGTTCGAGGATCTGACCAAGCTCTTGGAACAGACGTCCGACGTTGACCTGGTCCTGCTCGACCTTTCGATGCCCGGCATCTCCGGCTTTTCCGGCCTGATCTATCTGCGCGCGCAATACCCGGCGATCCCGGTGGTGATCGTCTCGGCCTCCGACGACAGCGCCACGATCCGGCGCTCGCTCGATTTCGGCGCCTCCGGCTTCATTCCGAAGCGCTTCGGCGTCGAGACGTTGCGCGATGCCATCCTCAAGGTCATGGAGGGGGATGTCTGGGTTCCCGCCGACACCGATCTGTCGGCCGCCGCCGACCCCGACATGACGCGTCTGCGCGACCGCCTGGTGACGCTGACCCCGCAGCAGGTGCGGGTCCTGATG